>NZ_JACSLO010000003.1:0-261650 GCF_018618195.1 Exiguobacterium sp. s7
CAACTTAAACGTTAGGGTGAGATTATGGTTGCTGGCAAGTCCTTTTTCTTTTCTAAAATAGGAGTGCAGAGTTGTGTACGTTTCCGTTGCACACTTCTGCACTCCTATTTTGCATTACACAGAAATGAACACATGATTCTCGTAATAAATCGTCACATTATCAATTACAAATAAAAAACCTCAATCTAAAGCAGATTAAGGTTGTTGAATCTTATTGATGATATGTTGATTAAATTCTACTCTGTCTGTACCTTTATGCAGGCGAGCGTGACAGTTCGGACAAACTGCTACGACTTGATCCGGTTGCGATAAGCCATCATCGGATTCTTTATAGAGCGAGTGGAGCTCGAGATAAGGTCCGTTTTCCGTTTCAAACGGAGCTGGTTGCCCACAAGCTTCGCAACAGTTATTGGCACGAGCCAGCACATAATAAAGAAGCGCTGCTGTTTGTTCGCGAACTTGTAGCTTTCGTGCGGACATACTTAAGCCGGTGGCTCGTTTGGGATCGCGTGATGCAATTTCCTCTAACTCTTCAATCGGTTTATAACGCATCGTCGATGAGAATTGATGGGCCTCTTCCTGAATCACGTGTAACGGTTCAAAAGCAAAGACGATGACTTCTCGTTGATTATGATATTTATCAATTCCAAATTGAATATCGAATCCAATTAAAATGAGTTGATCGACAAAGCGATAAGTCCCTCGTCCGAGTGATTCAAATAAATAAACGTCTTCGCCGTTCTCTACATGGTTAAGGAGCGCTTTGTTGCCGAACGAGAACGATTGATTTCCTTCCTGTCCTTCTCCGCTGTAATAATAGAGGCCATCATCTTCGTTCCAACCATTTTTGTATCCAAACTCTTCGTCCATTCCACTATCGAATATAAAGATAAGTTTATGTTTGTTGGGGGTACTAATCCCTCGTTGTCGACTCCCACCATAACGATCGTGAAGTTCAGAGCGTTTATACAACTTATTTTTTTCGAACAGCATATGACACCTCATTCCCAAGAATTTCTTCTACGTTAAATTGTATCACGTCTCCATACGAATAAATGAAAAAGACAGAGGTCGCCCTCTGCCTTTCCATTATTCTGCCATCAACGCACACACCGCATTCGAATAGGCGACCGGGTCTTCAATCGGTAGCCCTTCGATAAGGAGCGCTTGCTGATAGAGCAAATCGGTATACTGTTTCGCTTTCGCTTCATCTTCCTTATAGGTGCGCTGTAACGTCTGGAAGATGGCGTGATCGGCGTTCACTTCAAGCACTTTTTCGGCTTTCATGCCGCCGCCATTCGGCATCGTGTTCAAAATCTTCTCCATCTCGATCGAGACGTCGCCGGCGACCGTCAAGCAAACCGGATGTGACTTGAGGCGTGTCGATGCGCGCACTTCTTTAACACGGTCGCCCAGTTCTTGTTTCATGAAGGCGAACAAGTCCTTGTTGTCCTCATTGAGGGAATGGGCCGCCTCGTCATCGAGCCCGAGGTCACCGCTCGCGATTGACTTGAACTCTTTGTCGTCATACGACTGGAGCATCTTGATGGCGAACTCGTCGATTTCTTCGGTGAAATAGAGAATCTCAAATCCTTCTTCTTTCAAGCGCTCCGCTTGTGGTAACAGGTCGATGCGGTGAATCGATTCACCCGTCGCGTAATAGATGTACTTCTGGTCGTCTTTCATGCGCTCGACATACTCTTTGAGCGTGACGAGTTTGTTCTCGTTCGACGAGTGGAACAAGAGCAAGTCTTTCAACTCGTCCTTGGCGGCACCGAACTGATCGTAGACGCCGAACTTGAGCTGACGGCCGAACGACTCGAAGAATTTCTCGTAGTCTTCGCGCTCATTTTGGAGCATCTTCTCGAGCATGCCTTTGATTTTCGACTTCACGTTTTTGGCGATGACGCGGAGTTGGCGGTCCTGCTGCAGCATCTCCCGGGAAATGTTGAGCGAAAGGTCTTCCGAGTCGACCATCCCTTTGACGAAACCGAAATAGTCCGGGAGCAGGTCAGGCGACTTCTCCATGATCAAGACGCCGTTCGAGTACAGCTCGAGCCCTTTCTCGAACTCTTTCGTGTAATAGTCGAACGGGACCGTCGATGGGATGTAGAGAATCGACTGATACCGGATGGAGCCGTCGACGTTCAAGTGAAGGTGTTTGAGCGGCTCGTCGAAGCCGTAGCGCTTCTCGTGATAGAACGCCTTGTAGTCCTCGTCCGAGAGCTCGCTCTTCCGTTTGCGCCAAATCGGCACCATGCTGTTGACCGTCTCTTCTTCGATATAGTCCTCGTACTCTTCTGAGTCGTCTTTTTGACGGTGCTTCGTCACGTCGAGCTTGATCGGATAGCGGATGAAGTCCGAATGCTTCTTGATGAGCGAACGGATCTCGTACTCTTCGAGAAATGATGAGTACGTCTCGTCGTCCGTGTCGGCTTTCACGTGCAACGTGATCTCAGTCCCGATGTCGGTCTTATCCGTCGGCTCAATCGTATAGCCGTCCGTACCTTCCGACTCCCACAAGTAGCCTTGTTCGCTGTCGACCGAGCGGGTGCGGACCGTCACACGGTCGGCAACCATAAACGCCGAGTAGAAGCCGACACCGAACTGACCGATGAGGCTGTGATCTTCTTCCATCTTCGTCGCCTGCTTCATCGCGAGCGAGCCGCTCTTGGCGATGATCCCGAGGTTCGATTCGAGCTCATCGGCCGTCATACCGATTCCGGTGTCACGGATGGTGATTGTGCGGGCGTCTTTGTCGAACTCGACTTTAATGAAATAGTCGTCCTTGTTGAAGTCGATCGCCTCATCTGACAAGGCCCGGTAATACATCTTGTCGATGGCGTCACTCGCGTTCGAGATGAGCTCACGGAGGAAGATGTCCTTATGCGTATAGATTGAGTGGACCATCAACTCTAAAATTCGTTTCGATTCGGCTTGAAACTGTTTCTTTGTCATGATCGTTCTCCTTTTTATTTGTTCGATTTTGGCACTCTCCCGATAAGAGTGCTAACACTATTGATTATCCTAATTTTTAGGAAGATGTCAAGGTGCTTACTAAAGTATGAAATATAAAAATAGACTAGATGAAGGGATTGCTTCACCTAGTCTATTATGAAAATCCTAAATTATTCGGACCAATAGTCCACGTATAATTGTTCGAAGTTATCAAACGAAAAACTTTTTGCTTCAGATTGAGCCTTTCCAAAGTAAACGTAAAGTTGAGTCGTGAATTCGTATTCTTCCATTCCGAATTCGTCATCATACTCCCCGACCCAATACATTTTCGTATCGTTCGAAGTAGTCGACAAAAATGATAACTTGTCAGATCCTGCATCTTCGATGAGAACTTTGCTATTCTCATCGACTGGCAGCGAAATCGTCTTTTCAATCGAATCAATTGAAGATCCGTCTTCCACATTAATATTTAACTGATCAACAGAAATTCCTAAACCTTCGTAATAAGTGGCTACACCTAACATGGATAAATAATCAATGACGCGTGTTTTAGCAATGGCGTTAAATTTAGGTGCATCGCCTTCTGAGAATTCACTATTCTCGATTTTTTCAAAAGTGGCGTTCACAGCGATAAGATCATTTTCTACAATACGTTCATTATTAAATGAAGCAGGGTTATATTCGAGGATGGCAGTATGCTCATTGGCAGAATCGCGAACTCGAACGGTAAGTGTTTGAATCCCAGCCTCTGAAGTTTGCGTGTTGTAAACGTGTGCGATGAAGGAAAATTCTTTTCCTGTATAGTCTGCCGGTTTCCGCAGAGTTTGATTGATATCGTTCCCTTTCAGCTCTGTAAGCTTGAAATTATGTGCAATAGCTTCAGAATCATCCACGTTTGTTGCATCTGCTTCCTTAGCCGTCTCTTCTGTAACTGGTTCAGTGCTTGAATCAGTCTCTGTTTCTACTGGTGTTTCTGTTGTCGAATCTACTAGGTCTTTACTCTCAGTGACAGCTTGTTCTTCCGTGGAATTACATCCTACCAGTAAAAATGATAAGGCCAACATGGTTAATCCTTTTTTCAAAACTTGTTCCTCCTATTTTTGGAAATGATTAATCTGTATGGAAATCAAAAAAACACAAATCAAATTATAACATCCAATTAATTGAAATTGATATTCTAAATTTGTGAACAATTATTCTTGACGTGATTCATGTAAACGTATATTGTTGAGTACATGCGATGAGCTGGTCTATGTAAGACGGCGGACATTCCTTCGGGAGCACGTTGTGGAGCGTGGTTCGACGCGGTAGACTTTTCGAGAGCACCTCTAGTGAGAGGTGCTCATTTTTTTGTATATGGGGGATTTTTATGGAGTTACATACAATCCATCACGTGGCGATTATCGCCTCGAACTATGACGAGGCGAAGCGGTTCTACATCGATATCCTCGGTTTCGACGTCATCCGCGAGCATCATCGTCCGGACAAAGGCGATCACAAGATCGACCTGCGGCTCGGCGCGTACGAGCTCGAGCTGTTCATCAAACCGGATAGCCCGAAACGGCCGAGCTTTCCGGAGGCGTGTGGGCTCCGTCATCTCGCCTTTAAAGTCGACGACATCGAGTCGGTCGTCGCCGAACTGAATACGCACGGTGTCACGACGGAACCGATTCGGTATGACACGTTCACGGGCGAGAAGATGACGTTCTTCTTCGACCCAGACGGTCTGCCACTCGAGCTACATGAATAAAGCCCCTTCACGCGAAGGGGCTTTCGTTATGGGCGCACATACGACAAGAGCATCTCTCGCAACACCCGTTGTTGGATGTGCGGTTCGATATCGTCCTCTAAATAACTGATGTGAGACTTCAAAATGATATTGTTGCCGAACGTACCGAACGCGTTGATGACGGTGACGACGGTCGTTTTCACGTCGATGTCACTTCGAAGTGAGCCGTCCGTCTTCCCGTGCTCAATGAGCGGTTCGAGCGTCTCCATAATCTCGCGCTGTAGTCCGATGTAGTTATCGATTCCGGGAAGGGGACTTACGACGAACGAGGCATAACTCTCGAACGCTTCACGGAAGCGAGAGTGACTCGTCCGTTTCATTTGTTGTTCGAGCAAATAGTCAATGATCGCCTCGAGTCGCGAGTACGCATCTCCCGTCCGGCTCGTCAATTCCTTGAACGCGTCGAGCGTCGGTGCCAAGTTACGGACAGCTGCTGCGACAATCAACTGATCTTTTTTCGGGAAATAGCGAAACAGTGTCGCGACCCCGATTTCGGCGGCATCAGCGATATCCTGCATTTGGACGCGCTCGAATCCGTCTTTCAGAAACAGGATTTCAGCCTGACTGATGATGCGATTTAATCGTTCTTCTTTGTTTTGTTGACGTTTACTCATATCATCACCTCTTTGTTCTCTTGTCATTATAACGCTTTGAAGCAGTTTCGTTGAGAATCGAATGTGCATCGACTACTATTATGATAGTTAGACTATCATAATTTAAGATTGGAGCTGGAACAATGCGGTTAACGGGGAAAGTAGCGGTCATTACGGGGGCAGGCAGCGGTATGGGTGAAGAGACGGCCAAACTGTTCGCACGCGAAGGAGCGACGGTTGTCGCGACAGACATCAATGTAGACGCGGTGACACGTGTCGTCGAAACGATCCGGGCGAACGGAGGAGAGGCGCTCGCACTTCAGCACGACGTCACTTCGCGCAGTGATTGGGAAAGAATTTATGATGAAGTGCAATCGGTGTGCGGGAAGCTTGATATTCTCGTCAACAATGCGGGCATCGCGCTTGCAAAACCGTTCTTGGAACAGACCGAGGACGACTGGGCACGGACGTATCGAATCAATATCGATGGCGTCATGCTCGGGACGCAGTATGCCATCCCGCTCATGGAGCAAAATGGCGGCGGTTCAATCGTCAACATCTCGTCAATCTCGGCGCTCACCGGTATGGCCGGGGCAGGTGCCTATACGGCTTCAAAAGGGGCCGTTCGCTCACTTACGAAGGCTGCGGCCGTCGATTACGGGAAGCACAATATTCGCGTCAACTCGGTCCATCCGGGCTATATCGTGACGCCGATGAGCGCGCCGCACATGGAGCACCCGGACTATAAACAGCATTTCCTGAATCAAATCGCTTTGCCGAATCTCGGTCAGGCGGGGGAAGTGGCTGCGGCTGTCTTGTTCCTTGCATCGGACGAGGCGAACCACATCACCGGAATCGAACTACCCGTCGACGGGGGTGTCACGGCCAAATAAGAAAAATCATTTGTCCAGGTCAGAGGAAATTCCTCTGACCTTTTTCATATTATTTTTTGAAAAAACCATATTAGAGATAGACAAATTGAGCGTTTCCTAAAATAATGAAATGAAGTGATTTTTTGGAGTTAATTGTTGGAACCTTCAAGCCATTATCTCGCATACATGAATTGACGGATCCGTCGGTCGTAGCTATGGACATGTAGAAATGAGGAAAACAGATGAAAGCAACATGGAAACAAGTATTATCATTCGTCACGGTGCTCATGCTCGTCTTGGCCTTGATCCCGCCCCACGTGAGCGCGGATGCAGGAGCGGGCATGCAAGATGCGAAGACGCTCAGCCCGGGAGTGGAGGTCGCGTTTGAGACCGGGACGGACGCAACGAATACATATTGGTTCAAGATGGAGCGGGGTGCCCCGTCATCAATGACACATATGGAAATCCAGTTCGAGTCAACAAAACTCGCAAACATCTCGGTCTATCCGAGCGCCGACATGGCAGCGAAAGATGAGACGTTCGAACAATATCGTTCGAGCGCGACACAAGAGGAAGAACAACAGGCGGCGACGATTCGTCTCCCGTATGCATGGGAAGGCCCGTACTACATCAAAGTGGAGTACCTTCCAATGACAGAAGACGCGGAGGAGGCCGCTGCGTCTGACATCAAGCTCGTCTACAACCCGGTCAAATTGCCGGTCAAATATGAGAACATCGAGACTGAGGCCGGCATGTGTGCCGTCGAGTCGATTTTGAATCCGACACCGGAGCGCGACTCGATGTTGAAGCTCATCCGTCGCATTCAGACGGAAGTGTTGTCGCAGTCTGAGGCCGGGAACGATTTGGCCGCCTTGTACTATCGCACGTCTCCGTACTTGATCAAAGCGATTGTGAAAGACGGAGCCAAACGTCAACAAGCGTACAATGATTTGAAGGCGCTACAGCCACTCATGAACGCGCTCGTCGACCGCAAGGCGTACACGCTCACGAAAGCGGATGAGGCTGCCATCAAGAGCTTGCAGGCCTTCGTGACGACAAACGTCCCGACCGCGTTACAGGCAGAAGTAAACAAAGTAGCAGCCACACTCGGCACAGGTACACTTGCCGGGACACCGCTTCAAGATGTGATGGTCAAATTCGGAGTATCGATTGAAATTGATGATGCCCCGCGTTATATCGTCAAATACAAGTCGTCACCGAGCAAGTCGCTCGGCAAGATGAACGCATTGTCGAACGTCTCGGCAGAACAGATCGATATCGGTCGCCCAGGTGACCACTTCGCGGTCGTCGATGTCGAGTCGGCGAGCACGAAAACGCAGGCGACGGCCAAGACGACGCTCGAGCGTGACACGAACGTCGAATTCATCGAGCCGGTCCAGACGTATCAAGCGTTCATGGCCGACACGAGTTACGACTATCAATGGTCACTCAACTCGAAATCGGTGTTGCAGCCATTCCAGGAAGCCGGAATCGGAATCGATGCGTATGAGGCTCTCAAATTGCCGGTCCGTTCGGTGAAAGTCGCCGTCCTCGATACGGGTGTCGACTATCGCCTCCTTGATTTCAAAGGACGGGTCGACATCGCCAACGAGAAAAATTTTGTCGACCCGAACGGGGAAGGCAGCGCGCTTGACGATCACGGACACGGGACACACGTGGCCGGCGTCATCGGTGCGATTCAAAACAACGGGACATCGATGCGCGGGATGATGCCTGCTGTCTCGATTCTCCCAGTCAAAGTGCTCGACGCGAGCGGTTCTGGGGATACGGAACAAATCGCGCTCGGAATCAAATATGCCGTCGATGCTGGTGCGAAAGTTATCAACATGAGCCTTGGCGGCAGCGAGAGCCGGACGATCGGCTACATGTTGAAGTACGCCTATGACCGCGGTGTCGTCGTCGTGGCGGCAACGGGGAATGATGGCGATTCAAGTCTCTCTTACCCAGCTTCATCGAAGTATACGATTTCGGTCGGTGCGACGAACACGTTCGGCATCGTCTCGGATTACTCGAACTATGGCTATGGGGTCGATGTCGTGGCGCCGGGCACGAAAGTCGCGAGTCTCGTCCCGAACGGAAACGTCGTCTATATGGACGGCACGAGTATGGCGACGCCACACGTCTCAGCCGTCGTTGGATTACTGCTATCGACACGTCCGGCACTCAAAGTCGAAGAGATTCGTCAGTTGCTCCATCGTACGGCAGAGCCGCTTGCTTTCTCTGGCGGGGATGCGACAGGTGGAATGAGCTATGAAGACGGCCTTGATTATTTCATGGAAGACTCGGAGGAAGAACTTCCGTTCAACTATGACTACATCAGCGGCTATGGCAAGGTTAATGTGCACCATGCGGCTTCGATGCTACGTCTCTACGCCAAGCCAGGCGTCGTCCGTGACAATTCGACGGTGTTTGCTGCTAGCGTGCAGAGCGGGACGACAGTGACGGTCTATAACGGCGAGAAACGTCTCGCGACAGGAACGTCGAAACAAGCTCGTGTCGCATTGAATATCGGAGCTCAAAAAGCAGGCACGGTTCTCCGGGTCGTCTATAGCAACGGGAAGCTCGTCTCGAGCGAACGCCTTCTCGTTGTGAAAGGTGCCCGTGCGAAACAACCGACCGTCTCGACACCACGTGCGAACGCGAAGCAAGTATCGGGTCGCGCGGATGCGGGAATGACGGTCATCGTCCGAGACGCGAAGCGCCGAGTCATCGGAAAAGGGACGACCGGCCTCACGGGAACGTTCGTCACGAAGACACGCACCCTTAAAAAAGGGGAGCGCCTCTCGATCCACATCGAGGACGCGAAAGGTCGCGCGAGTCAGATGAAACACGTCGTCGTCAAATAAGTACACATGAAACAAGGAGTTCGCTGCGGCGAACTCCTTGTTTTGCCTTCTACTCGAGAATGCCGAGGAGCTCCATGACCAATAAAACGAACAGTCCGGAGCCGAGAACGGCCGCGAAGAAGACGAGCACGGCGTACTCTTTTTGTTTCAAGATGGCCCACCATCCGGTCACGAACGCTCCGAGCCCAAGGACGAAGAATGTGGTCATGTAGCTGAGCCGTAGCATGTTCGCGGCGTTGTCGCTCCAAAGCGTCGAGTGGAAGGTCGTATCGAAGTTATCGAGCAGGAGGAACGGCACGTACATGGCGAGGAACAAGCCGATGAGGATAATCGACCACTTGCCGACCGAGGTGCGTGGGAACAAGGCGCCATTCATGACGATTCACCTCTTTTCATTACGAAATCATCTGTATAGGACTATTCCCGTTTTGGCGAAATGTTGACGGATTTCGTTGAAACGACATGATATAGTCGAAATGAGAGAGTGAGGGATGGCTATGGTGGAACAGTTCAAACTGAGACGGATTTGGGAAGACGTGTTGGAAATGGAAGTCGTATTGACGCTGAAAGGGAAATGGTGCGAGGTCACGGTGGATGAGTATGTCACCGCATCCGATATCGACGCGCTCGTCTCCACGTTATTCGCGTTCAATGCACGAAACGGGAAGTCGCCCCAGACGTGGAGACTCGATGTTCCGCTCGTCCACGTCTCCTTGACGTTCGAACTGGCGAATGCGAGAGGGACCGTGCAAGTCAACGCCGTGGTCGAACAAATGAAAGGCGATGGGGGAGACATGAACGCGTTCTTCTTGTTCGAGACGACGATGGGGCAGCTCGATGATCTGAGCGCCCAGCTCAAACGTTTCATCCGTCGTGAGATCGACCATGTCGACTCGCTCCGACCAGAATAAAGCAGCCTGAGACGTCTCAGGCTGCTTTTCAGTACCATTCTTTCGGTTCGTAATTCAATTCGCGGAACAACTGCTCGCGCTCTTTCTTCGATAGGTCGCGCCATTGTCCTGGCGGGAGCTTGCCGAGCGTGATGTTCATGACACGCACGCGTTGAAGTCGGTACACCTCGTAGCCGAGCGCCTCACACATGCGACGGATTTGGCGGTTGAGTCCTTGCGTCAGCGTGATGTTGAAATCGAACTTCGACAGTTGGTGGACTTTACATGGCAACGTCTTCTGGCCGAGGATTTTGACGCCGGCTTCCATCTGTTCGACGAACTCCGGGGTGATCGGCTTATCGACCGAGACGATGTATTCTTTCTCGTGCTCACCCTCTGCGCGAAGGATCTCGTTGACGATATCACCGTCGTTCGTCATCAAGATGAGTCCTTCCGAGTCTTTATCGAGACGGCCGATATTGAAGATGCGGAGCGGGTGGTTGACGAGGTCGACCAAGTTGCCTTTGACCTTCTTCTCGGTCGTACTCGTGATGCCGACCGGTTTATGGACGGCGATATAGACGTTGTTTCGCGCGACACGGGCGGCCGAACCGTTGACGAGCACTTCGTCTCCTGGGTTCACTTGGTCGCCGATTTTCGCTTTCTTCCCGTTGATGGTTACCCGTCCTTCTTCGATGAGGCGGTCGGCTTGGCGGCGGGACGCCTTGCCGGATTCACTGATAAATTTGTTGATACGCATAGATCCACGTCCTTTTTTGGCTTCGTCCTCTCACTATAACGTATTTTAGAGGTGCCTGAAAGCGGGAAACGACCGAGTAGAGAGGATGTGGCATGATGGAGCAGGCACGTTTGCTATTGCAAGACGCGATACGATTTCAACAAGAACTCATGACGTCGTCGTTTCAGGCAGAGCTGATTGATGGGGCGTCCCCGGTTCTATGGTACGGGCAACCGACGGAGGAACAATGGCTCACCATCGGGACGAACCCGTCGCGCAGCGAGTTTTTCGAACGGGACGGTAGCGTCAGAAGTGGGGAGTCGCAAAAGTTTTATTGGCGAGACCAATCACTCGATGCCTATCTTCAAGACGAAAGGGCGCAAGAAGCGACGCTTGAACACGCCGCGGCCTATTTTGAGGCCGGACGAGCGACGACGAGTTGGTTCGGCAAGCGGGGTGGGGCGAAACTGGAAGCGTTGCTTGAGGGCATGGGACGCTCGTTCTACGACGGGTCCGCGCTCCATGTCGACTTCTTCAAATATGCGACGTGGCGTCAGATGGGCCGGTTGCGGACGGGGCGACAATGGATGGAGCACCCGACGTCACTCGATTTGCTGCAACGGACGATCCGTTATGTGACCCCGTCGCGTCTGATTGTCCTTGGGCGGGACAACTGCGCGTCGTTTGAAGGATTCACTTACAGTGAACGGATCGAGGCGTATCCGAGTGCCCGGTTCGAACTCGGTTATCATACGACGCTCGGTGTCCCGATGGTCGGACTGCATTTCAAACCGTCCGAAGTGTTCGTCGGTCTCGGGAATGGTCGAGACGTATTCGGACTCCATCACGGTTCGTACGCGAAGCGAGACCATCTGATTCGAATCGGGTCAGCCATCGAGACGAGCGCTCGTCGTTATTTTGCCTGAACGTCAAGCTTTGGCGGATGGACGCGCGTGATGCTGCCCCAAAAGTTGAACTCGTTGAAGTCGATATAACGGACGTCACGTACCCGATTATCGAGCACCTCGAGCAAGATGACGTCGGGAAAGCCGGGTTTGCGGAAGATGATGTACCCGATTCCGGTCACGGAGTGATTTTTATAGAACCCGTTCGCCATATTCAAGATGAAGGGACGGTCGGCCGCGAGTTCGCGCTCGAACGTCGACCATTTCCATAGATAACGTGAGCTGCTATGCCCTTTGTAGCCGTAGTGGGCCCACAGTTTCGTGACGATTGTCGCGATGCGGGTCGGGGGTGTGCCTTTCTCGTCTTTGAACTGATGGGCGAGGGCGATCTCGCGGGCATCTTTTTGAATCTTGAACACGTCCTCAGGGATTTGGTCATAGCCTTGGTCACGGTAATAACGAAAGACGGCCGTCATCGAAGTGAGCGTACAATTGTTTTTGCCGCCGTTGAACGTTTTTTGCAGGAGCGCCGGAACTCCTTCAATCCGCTTTTCGGTTTTGATCGTCCAATGGCCGTGATAGCGGTCGTTCACATAAGCCACAGGGTCGACGATCCCGGCATAGCCTTTTTTCGCGACCTCGAGCTGACCTGCGTAATGATGTTCCATGACGCACCTCCTTTTTCTTTAGTATACAAACAACGCCTCTTCTCAGGAAACTACGAGAAGAGGCGTTGTGTCGTCAAAAGACCAAGTGGGCGATCCCGACGATGATAGGTAACGTGATAAACGTCCGGAGTAAGAAAATGAGGACGAGGTCAAAGAATGAAATCGGCAGTTTCGATCCGAGCAGCAGTCCCCCGACTTCCGACATGAAGATGAGCTGCGTGACCGATACAGTGGCGATGACGAAACGCGTCAGCTCACTTTCGATCCCGCTCCCGAGGACAGCCGGTAAGAACATATCGGCGAACCCGACGACCATCGTCTGAGCAGCCGCTTCGGCTTCAGGAACTTGGAGCAACATCAAAATCGGTTCGAACGGTTTACCGAGAATCGTGAAGAGCGGTGTATATTCTGCAATGACGAGCGCAATCGTCCCGACGGCCATGACGACCGGCAAGATACCGAGCCACATGTCGAGCACGTTTTGGAAACCATCCTTGAACGTGGCGACGGCACCTTTGCTAGATTTCGACTTCAACAGTGCTTGGCGCAACGCCCACGTCCGCATCTTCACGTTGGCCGGCACCGGTTCTTCCGGTTTTAGTTCAGTTTCTTCGTACGGTGTATCAGCCTTTTTCGACAACGGATAAATCCGAGGCATAATCAGCGCTGCGACAATCCCTGATAAGACAATCGCTCCGTAGTATTGCAGGAAGTAAGCGTCGAGCTCCATATACGACAAGATGACGATGGTGAACGTGATCGAGACGACGGAGAACGTCGTGGCGATGACGGCAGCTTCTCGTTTCGTGTAATAGCCGTTCTCATACTGTTTCGTCGTCAAAAGAATCCCGATCGTCGCGTCCCCGACCCAAGATGCGAGCGAGTCGAGCGAGGCCCGGCCCGGAAGTTTGAAGAGCGGGCGCATCACTTTGATGAGCATCGTCCCGACATACTCGAGCAGACCGAAGTTCAAGAGGAGCGGGAGCAACATCCCAGCAAATAAAAACGTCGCGAATAAAATCGGAATCAAATCATACAGCAAGAGTCCGCCAGTGAATTCGGATGTGATCATCTCCGGTCCGATCACGAGAAGCGTCATCACCCCAGCAATAAAACCGACGACTCGCATCCCGAACCAGAACGGTGTGACGTTGAACAGTGAATTGAAGTGTGGCCGTTCTAGGATGAACGCCGGTTTAGCCAAATACGTCCATAATGATCCAAGCACTGAGATGCCCATCATGATGACGGCAAGCGTCGGAACGATCCCGCCGATGAGGTCGATCAACTGATTCGACAAGAGTGCGACCGGAATCGTAAATCCGTCCTCGGTCGGAACGGGCACGATGAAGAACATGAGGCCGATCAAAGAAGGAATTAAGAATTTCAGAAAGTCGTTGGACGTGAATGACGTCCCGCCTTGGTCAGGCTTGTTTGGTGTCTGATTCATGTGTTTTACCCCTTTTCCCCGAAAAAGTAGTTGGCGCGCCTCACTCGCATGTCCCCATCATGCGTGAGTGAATCGCTATGAAAGAATAGTTTCTTCTCGTTCATTATAGAGAAGGGGATACGTAGCAGGCAACAACTCGTTGCAATTTTCTGAAAAAAAGAAAACGGTCACACGAGCGAACTGCTCGTATTCTCGGGCTCACTTTAGTATGATGACGGCGAGTCTTACAAATTCGAGATATTCACCATATATACTTTAGGAACGGAGCGATACAGATGAGATTAAGTGTACTCGATCAAGCGCCGGTGACATCCGGCCATACGTCAGAACACGCGTTGCAAAGCGCGGTCGAACTCGCCCAAGTGGCAGAAGAACTAGGATATTACCGGATGTGGATGGCCGAACACCACGGAGGCATGTCGTTCGCGAGCTCGGCCCCGGAAGTCGTCGCAGCGTATATCGCCGCGAAGACGGAACGGATTCGTCTTGGGTCGGGTGGCATCATGATGATGCACTATTCGCCGCTCAAGATGGCCGAAGTGTTCAAGACACTCAGCGCGCTCGCACCGGGCCGTATCGACTTCGGGGTCGGCCGGGCACCGGGGGGAGACCCTAACGCCATCTACGCGATGTCACAAGGTCAAAAACCGATGATGGACGGTTTGTATGAAAAACTTGGAACGACGTTGCAACTGATTAACGACGAGACCCCGGAAGAGCGATGGTATAAGAACACGCCGGCCGCTCCGACCGGGGTGACGCTTCCTGAGGCGTGGCTCCTTGGATCGAGCGGAAACAGCGCCGTTCAAGCAGGGCGGATGGGGCTCGGCTATTCGTTCGCCCAATTTTTCAACGGTGAACTGAGCGTCGATGCGCTCGATGCATATCGCCATCACTTCACCCCATCCGCGTTCATGGAGAAGCCCGACATTAGCGTCACGTATCTCGTCACGACGGCCGAGACAGAAGAGGAAGCCGAGTATTTGGCCCGTCCGTCGGATTTGTCGCGCTTGTTCTTGATGAAAGGCCAGCTCCGTCAACTGCTTAGTCCGGAAGCGGCGCACGATTACCCCCTCACCGAAGTCGATAAGATTCAAATCGCCAACAACCGCAAGATTCATCTTGTCGGGACACCGAAGCAAATCGCGACGCAGCTACAAGAAGAGTCGGCCCATTATGGATTTAATGAGGCGATGATTTGCAGCATCCAACATACGCAAGAGAGTCGTCTGAACGTCTACCGCCTCCTCGCCAAAGAGCTTCTCTGACCAAAACGCACCTGTCCCAACGGATAGGTGCGTTTTCGATTAGAGAAACAGTTGCATGAGGACGAACAGGGCGACCAGTCCACCGAGTGAGACGGTAAAGAAGACGGCGACCGAGCGCTCATGGTTGCGGAAAATCGTGTAAAGTCCAATGACAAACGCACCGAACGCGGCGACGACGGCCGATATCGACACGACGGCAGCCCACGTGTTGTCGAATAGGGTGTCGAAATTGAATGGTTGACCCGACTGGACAATGAGGGCAGAGATGATTAAGAGAAAGAACACAGCGAGCAACAAGAGGACCGACCATTTCCCTGGACGTGTCTGTGGGTAGACGTTTCGACTGAGCATGATGGTTCACCTCGCTTTTTCAACTTTTACCTATCTATACCCGATTTTCAGTACATCTCAAAAAATGCTTCCCCTTTTTTTGAACGGTTTCGTGAACAACGTCGTCTAAAACAACTAAACTAGAGGAAACGGAGATTGCCTGGAGGTTCAGTATGCAGCAGATGAAGATTGACCCGCATTATTTGTTTGATGTTTTCGTTCATTTATACCGGATGGTGTTTTTGATGGAAGTGACGCCTGACGGTTACCGTTATGTGCGCGTCAGTGAGCAAGGGAAACTGGCGTCCTCACTTCCGGAAGACGTAGGGGGACGTTATCTGCATGACATGTACGCGGCCGAGGTCGCTAACGAGCTGATTGTGCATTACGACGCAGTCGTCGCCTCGCATGAACCCGTCTATTTCATGTCGAAGATGAACATCGACGCCAACACGGCCCGATTCGCCTCATCCGTCCTCATGCCACTCGAGAATGAGGCGGGAGAGGTGCGTTACGTCCTCGGCTTGACGACGGACTTATCGGAAGAGGCGGAAATGAAATTGTTGAGTAGCATCGAGAATATCGACTACTTGACCGGGATGCCGAACTTGATGAAAGTGAAGCTCGAACTCGAGAAGTTGTTCCTGAAACAAGAAACGGAAGCGACGAGCGTCATGCGCCTGCACATCAATCGATTCAAAATCATTCTGTCCCTCCAAGGCGTGGAGCGGTCACATCGCCTGATTAAAGAGATGACTCGGCACTTGTCGAACCTATTGCCGAAAGGCTCAATCATCGGGCGCGTCGACGGGGAGGATTTTATCGCCGTCTTACCATACACGTCGGTCGAAACGGCGACGATGCATGGGGAGCGTCTGCTCGCGGCGATTGCCGACTACACGTACCAAGTTGCCGAGACGGAATTCGCCTTGTCCGGATGCCTCGGAATCAGTGCGGGAACCGAGGATGCAGACCGGGTCATCATGAACGCGTCAACAGCACTCCTTGAGGCCAGACAGGCTGGGAAACAAATCATCAAAGTGTACGAGAAAGATGACTACGTGCAGCACTACATCGATGAGATGACGATTGAGATGGAACTCGTCAAAGGGTTGAAGGCGGATGAATTGAGCGTCGTCTACCAGCCGAAAGTCGGGTGTCAGGACGGAACGGTTCATTTCGAGGCGCTCGTGCGTTGGCAAAGCGCGGCACTCGGGAACGTCTCGCCGGAAACGTTTATTAAGATTGCCGAAAAATCACTTTTGATCGAGGATATTACCGAGTTCGTCTTTGATCGGGTCTGCCGTGACATGATTGATCAGCGGGACTTGTTTGAAGGCCGACGTGTCGCGATCAATGTCTCGCCGGTATTGTTCCGCCAAGATTATATTCAGCAGTTGTTACCGATTCTCTCGGCGTATGGCTTGCTGCCGGAACAGTTCGAGTTTGAAATCACAGAGCATACACTCATGCAAGAACCGCTCCTCGGCATTCAAACAGTCGATTATTTGAAAGCGAAGGGGTTCCGGATTTTGATTGACGATTTTGGGGTCAGCTATTCGTCGCTCAACTATTTAAAAATGTTTGATATCGATGGCATCAAGATTGACCGTTCGTTCATCAATCAATTGGACAAAGACAACGGGCTGAAAGAGTACGAAATCGTCAAACTGATCGTCTCGCTCGCCAAGAAATTGAATTTAGAGGTCACGGCTGAAGGTGTTGAGACTGAAGTACAGTATCGTGCGATTGATCAGCTCGGATGTGACGAGGTTCAAGGATACTTTTTCAGTCGGCCCCTTCCACCATCCGGCCTCAAGCAGGCGCTTGAAGCGCTCGTCTCACAACATACGGCGTTGCGTCAGGGCGAGTCAGATAAAGCCATGGCGGTGACGTCACTCGATGAGACGGAGGCCGAACGAATGAAGACAATCCTTCGGCTTGAAATTTTGAACACCCCGCGAGAAGAGCGGTATGATCGGATCTCACGGCTTGTCGCCCGGACGTTGGACATGCCGGTCGCACTGATCTCGATTTTGACGACGGATCAACAATGGATCAAATCGTGCCAAGGGGTCGCGCTTGAAAATTCGAGCGTGGAGCGGAAGTGGACGTTGTGCGACCGTGTCGTGACAGGAAAATCGGCGCTCGTCATCGAGGATGTACGGACGGCCGAGGCGATGTCGGACAATCCGTTACTCGAAGGGATTGGTTTTTATGCCGGCGTGCCGCTCTTGACACGAAGCGGCCACGTCATCGGTACGCTATGCGTGACCGACGAACGGTCACGTCGCTTCGATACCGAGGCGCTGCAAACGCTCGAAGATTTCGCCCGATGGGTCATGGCGGAAATCGAATTGACCGAGCAAGCGCGACGGCAACAGACGCTCGAGTCGCTCTATGAAGTGACGGCCATTCACGAACCGTTCAGTGATAAATTGAAACGGATTCAGACGGTGCTCCGTGACTGGATTGGATATTCCCACGCACTCGTTTTCTCGACGGAGTCCACCTATCGCGTCTTATCAGAGGATGGGGAAAGCAAACTCGATTGGACGGGAGACGAGTTGCAGCAACTACACGCGTTGACGACGATCGGTCATCAAAAGCTGGGTCGAAACGAATTCGTCATCGATGGAATCGAGTTTGCCTCGATGATCAGCCTGCCACTAGCGAATGAAGGGAAGACGTTCGGATGGGTCGTCTTTTTGGCTGAACAAGGCAGCTTGGACGATGTCGTCGACACGGTGACGATCAACGAGATGACCGATACGATCCTGCTCGTGACCCGCTGGATGGAGAACGAGATTCGACGTGAACGCAAGCATCAAGAAGTGATTGAGCTCATCACCCAAGATGGGCTGACGAAGCTGGCGAACCGGCATTCGCTCATGACCGATTTGAGACAGAAAATGAATCGGAAGCAAACGGTCGCTCTGCTGTTTATCGATTTAGATGACTTTAAACAAGTAAACGATTCCTACGGTCATTTGATCGGGGACGAGGTGCTCATCGAGACGGCGAAACGAATCCGTACGTTCAGCCAAACGGTTTCAGGGAAAGCGTACCGATTTGCGGGCGACGAGTTTTTAATCGTCATCGAAGCGGAGCCGGAAGCGCTCGATCCAACCGTGTTTGGCGAGTTGAATCATGTCATTTCCTAGGAAATGACGGTCGGGAACGGCTTGAGACTTAGATTATCAGCCAGTGTCGGTGTCGCCTACTCTAGGATGGACCAAGCATCCCTTGATGCGATCATCCATCACTCGGACGCGGCCATGTACGTCGCGAAAAACTGTGGCGGGGACGGATACTACGTGTACGACTCATATCAAGAAAACTGAAAAGGAGACAGACGATGGGGAAGTTGTGGCTGATTGAAGGGTTGCCTGGGAGCGGAAAGACGACATTCGCCGAAACGTTTGTGGCGAGAGGGAGTTCCTACAAATTCTATTCGGAAATCGATGCGTCCCACCCGGTCGATTTGCATGACGTCCATTGGGTCAAAGGGGACATACGGTTCGAGGGAGAGGTCATCGATCAAGATGGAGACGGTCGATTCGTCCGCTATCGGGCTGGAGAGGCCATCTACGGCACGGACGTCTATGAGTTACCGTTCGAGAAACATGTCGACCTCATGATCGGCCGCTGGCATCGGTTCGTGGAACGTGCACAAAGGGATGAGGTAGACTATGTGTTCGAGTGTGCCATTCTTCAAAATCCGTTCACGATCGGCATGGTGTCACAACACGTTCCGAACGAACAAATTGAGCGTTATATTGAGACCGTGGCGGCCCTGATCACTACGCTTGATCCGACGGTTGTGTACTTGGAGACGAACGATGTCCCGGCTGTGTTTCGTAATGTGTATGCGGAACGTCCGCCCGAATGGCAACAAGGTTTCGTCGACTACTATACGACTCGTGCGTATGGCCGGGCGAACGGATTGGATGGAATCGAAGGAATGATTCGACTTCTGGAAGAACGGCAACAACGTGAATTGAAGGTGTTGAGTCATTTGTCGCTACGAACGATTCGGATCGTCAATGACGAACGGAGAGCGCTCGAAGCGTTCGACAAATTATGGAATAAGGAAGGAGCCGGTCATGCAGACGCTTAAACAATATTCCGACCGCTTTTGGTACATGACCCCTGTCGCCGAGACCGATCGTCCGATTTTAGGAGCGGTTGTCGGTGACACGCATACACTCATGATTGATGCAGGGAACTCCGAGGCGCATACGAACTTATTTTTAGACGCCTTGACCGTACAAGGAATCAAGCGCCCAACGCTCGTGGCGTTGACGCATTGGCACTGGGACCATGTTTTTGGATTGTCGGCATTGACCGATACTGTCTCGATTGCAAGCACGGCGACAAAAGCCGGAATCGAGCGACTGCTTCCCTACACGTGGGACGATGAGGCGTTGGCCGAACGGGTCGAGGACGGACGTGAAATCGCGTTTTGCGCGGAGGCAATCCAACTCGAATACGGTGAAGACAGGTCGATGCGTGTCGTCTTACCAACCGTGACGTTCGATGATACAATCACGCTCGACCTTGGCGGGGTCCACGTCCTCTTAAAGCATGTCGGTGGAGATCATGCTGCCGATGCGGTCGTGGCCTATGTGCCGGAGGAAAAAGTACTGTTTTTAGGGGATGCCCTCTATGCGAACTTGTACGCGCCGTCTTGGCGGATGACGCCGGCCCAGACGCTTCGCCTTTTAGAGGTGCTCGACCAGTTCGAGGCCGAGGCGTACGTCTGGTCGCACGGTCAAGTCGTGACCCGTCTCGAGTACGAGAAAGACCGAGACATATTACGGAGTTTGGCCCAAATCACTATCGATTTCCCAGGAAATAAGGAAAAGATAACCGCACAGTACGAACGTTTGACGGGGCGCTCGGTCGACGAGGAAGAACAAGAGCTGATTTCGTTCTTCGTGAACGGCTCGAGTGGGGAAGCGTGATGGAAATCAAACGGATTCACGACGAAGACGAAACGTTTCAACAGTTTTTGACGAGTCGGTTGCGAACGTTCAATGACGCTCACTCGATGCACCATCGCGAGATCCGCAATGCTGACGTCCCGGTCGTTCAGCTGAAAGTGGAACACGACGGGGACGTGATCGCAGGGTTGTTTGGGAGCGTCTATTGGGGCTGGTTCGACTTGGACCGGTTATGGGTCGCGTCAGAATATGCGGGAACAGGCCTGGGAAGCCGTCTGCTCGAGGAAGGGGAGCGGTTGGCCCGCGAACTCGGGGCGACGCGCGTCAAGTTGACGACGTTCTCGTTTCAAGCGAAGACGTTTTATGAGCGCTTCGGTTATGAGGTGGCGGGCGTCCTATACGACTATCCGCCTGGCTCTGATTACTATATGATGACGAAACGATTGATTGATGCATAAAAAAAGCGGCTCACGCGAGCCGCTTTTTTTAGTACACTTTATCCCCGTTGAAGATTGAGTTTTTCACCATGACGTAATCGACGGTGCGCAATGCATCGAGATTGTCCCCACCCGAGTAAGAGATGGCCGATTGGAGGTCTTGCTCCATCTCGGTCAACGTGTCTTGGAGCGCCCCTTTATGCTCGACGAACACTTTCTTGCCTTCGACGTTTTTCCGTTCCCCTTTTTGGAATTCAGAAGCCGACCCGAAGTATTCTTTGAGCAACTTCCCGTCCTGTTCGAACGTCTCGCCCGGTGACTCGTCGTGGCCGGCGAACAACGAACCGATCATGACCATCGACGCCCCAAAGCGAATCGATTTGGCGATGTCCCCATGTGTCCGGATGCCCCCATCCGCGATAATCGGTTTCGTCGCCGCCTTGGCACACCAACGGAGCGCGGCGAGTTGCCAACCGCCCGTGCCGAAGCCTGTCTTGATTTTCGTGATACAGACTTTGCCCGGTCCGATACCGACCTTCGTCGCATCCGCCCCGGCATGCTCGAGTTCCCGGACTGCTTCCGGGGTCCCGACGTTGCCGGCGATGACGAACGAGCCTGGAAGGTGGTGTTTGATGTGTTGAATCATGCGGATGACCGCGTTCGAATGACCGTGCGCGATATCGATCGTGATGAACTCCGGCGTATGCCCGGATTCGGCCAGCATCTCGACGAAGCGATATTCATCTTCCTTCACACCGACACTGATCGATGCATATAACCCGCGTCCATGCATGTCTTCGATGAACTTGAGCCGCGTCTCTGGATGGAAGCGATGCATGATGTAGAAGTAACCGTTCTCGGCCAGCGATAAGGCGACTTTCTCATCGATGATTGTCTGCATGTTGGCAGGCACGACCGGAAGTCGGAACGTAAAGCCCCCAAGCGTCACGCTCGCATCACATTCAGACCTGCTGTCGACGATACATTTTGCAGGAATCAATTGAATATCTTCATAATCAAATACTTTATCCATGTTGTCACACCCCTATTTACGAACAATTAGATTCGTTGAATGATAAATACTTCGTCCATTCGGTAATGTAACGTAAATTAGAGCATATGTCAAAGGGATATAGCGATAAATGATAAAAATTCTTGATGATCGTTGATTAATCCTCTTTAATGTTCGTGTTTAGGTGCTGTCTTCTGTGTTTCACGTGAAAAAAGACCGCTCAGGAGCGGTCTTCAAAAACGACGTATTGGTTTCGCCCACGGGCCTTGGCTTCATATAGTGCCAAATCCGCGTGTTTGAGCAATTGTTTCGTCGGCATTCCTGGTCGATACGGGGCGACCCCGACGCTCGAGGTCGTGACGAACGTATGTCCTTCGATTAACCACGGAAGTTGGAGCGCGGTGACAAGCTTTTCGGCCACCCGTCTCGGCGCATCGGATTCCGTGTAACGGATGAGCACCGAAAATTCGTCGCCGCCAAAGCGAGCGATCACGTCTTGGTTTCGCAGGACATCGGTCAGGCGAGCAGAGAATTGGCGTAGCAGTTCGTCGCCGATGTCATGTCCGAGTGTGTCGTTAATCTGTTTGAAACAGTCGATATCGAGCGAGAGGACGGCGAGAGACTCGTCCTCTTCATCCAATCGCACCAATGTCTCTTCCAAGTAGGCGAGGAAGTAGCGCCGATTCGGCAAGTCGGTCAACGTGTCATGGTAAGCCAGGTGCTTGAGCTGTTTCTCTAACACTTTGCGTTTCATGATCTCCCGCGTGACCGTCAAATAATGGAGCAGCTGGCCGACGTCGTCGTAAATCGCTTGAATCTTCGTCTCGAGCCAAATCCAACGTCCATCCTGGTGCAGGTGACGAAATTCGAGGGTGAGCGGTTCGCTCGACGCTGTCATCGTGTCGAGTTGTCGTCTCGCGGACTCGACGTCATTCGGATGGATGAAGTCGAGCGTATTTTTACCCTCGTAAAGCTCGGGCGCATATCCAAGCACGGTCTTGTGGGACGGCGAAGCGTAGCGCACTTGACCGTCACGCTCGAGGATACAGACGAGGTCGCTCATGTTCTCCGTAATGAGGCGATATTGCGTCTCACTTTGGTGCAGGGCGCGCTCCATCTCACGCTTTTCGGTGACGTCGCGCAACAAAGTCATGACGGCAGTCGTGCCTTCGTAATCGATGAGCAGGCTGCCGATGTCCATATGTAGTCTTCGTCCTGTCGGCGTGAGGAGCACGATTTCCGTGTCTTGAACGGGATCACCTTGCCGTAAGGCTTGGAGGCGCGCCTTTGTCGTCTCATGAAATTCCGAGGCGACAAATTTAAAGATTGATTCGCACTCGATATTCGTCTCTCCGATCGTTTCTAGCGCTAGGGCGTTGGCGTATAAAATGACGCCGTCTTTATGAACGATAATCCCTTCCGGAATCGTCTCGATCAGTTGGCGATAGCGACGCTCGCTCTCTTGGGTCGCACGCTCGGCATTTTTCTCCGGAGTATGGTCAATAATGATGGCGAACAAACCCGTGATTCGGCCTCCGACTTCAATCGGAATATTCAAGATGGCCAAGTCGAGGAGATCCCCGGTCTTTTGAAGCGCCGTGATCCCGTATTTGTGCGGGGTGCCGGACAAGGCAAAGCGGAGACCGTCGTCGACGAGCATTCGTTCTGACTCTGGCAACCATGCTAAAAATGACTCGCCTAACAAATCATCTTCTCCGTAACCCGTGATTTGCGTGGCAGCGGGGTTGATCGATTGGACGCGAAACGCGTCATCGAGGACGAAGATGCCATGCGGCGAGTAGCGCCGGAGCGACTCGTGCTGGTCTTTCAGAATCGACAGTTCGAGTTCACGACGCTTCCGCTCCGTCACTTCCCGGACGACCGAGATGACGTGTGTGCAGACGCCTGCCTCGTCGAAGACCGGGGTCACCTCGGATTCGTAGTAATGAACCGGTAGTTGAATCTCATGTGAGACGGGTTGGACCGAGTAAGAAGGTTCGGCCAGGCGGTAGTCTTCGAAGACGATACTCTTTCGTTCCCGAACAGCCTCCTCGTAATGTCGTGTGACGAGAGCGGCTGTCTCGGGCGGGACCATGTCCTCGACACGTTTCCCGATATCGGCATCTGTCCAGCCGATCGCCTGCTTCCCCGGCTCGTTTACAAATATATAGCGATAAGTTGAACCGTCCACTTCCATGAAGAAGACAAAATCAGAGATTTTGTCGAACGTTCGGAGGAGGACGGAGGAATAGTGTTGGATTGTCTGGTCGGCGTGCATCATGTCCCTCATTTCAATCAAAAACTTTTCGGCGCGTCATTCTCATATTACCGTAAGTGACGATGAAATGTGTGAACATTCTAAAAAAGACAGGACTGTAAAAAGTCCTGTCAGGCAGCTTGTTTCATTTCGGATCGCTCGTGGCGACCGTTCATCAAGTAATAGAGGAACAACGTAAAGAAGACGACGCCGGCAAGCAACAGATAGAGCGTTGAAAAACCGGTCAACGGAATGAGCAAGCCAATAAAATAAGGCCCGAATCCTAGACCCGCGTCCAAGGCGATGAAGAAGGTCGACGTGGCCATGCCCATCCGGTGAGGGGACGCCGCTTTGACGGCGATCGCTTGTGTGCCGGATTGGATATTCCCGAATCCTAATCCGATTAGCGCCCCGGCGAGTAACAGCATGACTGCGTTGTTTGCTTGGCTCAAGACAAGCATGCCGATCGCAAAGAAGGCGATGGCCGGGTACATGACGATGTTGGCCCCTCGCGCGTCCATCAGGCGCCCGGTGATCGGCCGCGAGATCAGGACCGCAATAGAATAGACAAGGAAGAAAATACTCGCCGCTTCCACGAGATCGAGTTCACTCGCATAGAAATTGATATAAGACAACACGCTCGAGTAACTGAGGGCCGCGACGCCAATGATGAGTGCAATTGGCAACGCCTTTGGTTCGACGAAGGCACTCAGTGACAAGCCCCGAACAACTTCCGGATTGTCAGCCTCAGGGACGTTCACGAACAAGGCACTTCCTAGACTGATGAGTCCAACGACGAGACAAGTTAGGAAGATGACCGAGAAGCTCGTGTACTGACTCATCATCAAGCCGACGAACGGGCCGATGGCGGTGGCGAGCGTCGAGCTCATGCTGTAATAGCCGATGCCTTCGCCTTTTCGAGAGCCGGGGATGACCTGGGCGACGATTGTTCCGGTCGCCGTACTCGACAGTCCCATTCCGAGACCGTGAACGAAGCGGGTGAACAGTAAAAAGCCAACGCCGAGGTCGATAAAATAGAGCAAAATTGTCGCCGTGAAGAAGGTGAGACCGATGAGAAGCGTCTTACGCCGTCCAATCGAATCGATCAAGCGTCCGATGAAGAGTCTCCCGACGAGCGTCCCGATAATAAAAATGCCGGTGACAAGCCCGGCCTCGCTCGTCGAAGCCCCATATGTGGAAACGGCATGAACGCCGATGGTTACCATTAGTAAGAAGAAGATAAGCGTCAAGAAGAAGTTGACGAGGGAGATGATGAGAAAATCTTTCGTCCATAGTTTTTGTGCGGTCAGTTGCATCGTCGGCCCGCCTCCTTATCCATTTGATTCTAAATAGTTAACAAACATAACTAAAGGAGTATAACAAAAGGATGGAGGTTTGTCCGAACAGACGCTTGTCACTAGAAAAACCGATGCGCGTTCACGCATCGGTCGGTCGTCAGGCTAGATGACGGCGATACCAGAGGACAAGCGGGACGAGCACGAGGGAGATGACGCCGCCGAGCAGTGACAAGGTCAGATAACTCGACTGGGCGGCGATGACGCCCGAGAGCATCCCTCCTGATGCGCCGGCTAAGGCAATCCAAACATCAACTGAGCCTTGTGTCTTCGCGCGCGTCTCCGTCGACGTCGCATCGACGAGGATGGCGGTCCCGCTGATGAGACCAAAGTTCCACCCGACACCGAGCAGGACGAGCCCGACAATCAACAAGAAGAGAGAGTCGGCTGGGGCAAAAGCGGCGACGACCCCGGCGAAGAACAAGGTCACTCCCGAGGCGATCGCCATGATTTCACGGCCGATCCGGTCGACGAGAACGCCTGTCACGAGGGACGGCAAGTACATCGCCCCGATATGGAACCCGATGACGAGCCCGACCGCACCGAGCTCGTGCCCGTGGTGGCGCATATGAACGGGCGTCATCGTCATGATGGCGACCATCACGATTTGGCTGAGGATCATGACGAACGCACCGACATAGACACCACGGCGGTCATACGTCGATTCAAGCGGATGGACCGATGTGTCGATGGTTTCTTGCCGTTTCGCCTCGATGGCACGGGCGACGAGAAGCGGGTCAGGGTTCAAGAATACGAGCAAAATGAGGCCGGCGAAGAGATAGGCTACCCCCGCAAGCAAAAATGGTCCTGATAGTGTCGGCAACCCGAGCCCGTCGGCGACACGTCCCATCGGCTCGACCAAGTTCGGTCCGGCGACAGCCCCGAACGTCGTCGAGACCATCGCGATACTGACCGCGGTCGCTCGCTCCGTCGCATTCGCCAAATCCGTCCCGGCGTAACGGGCTTGGAGGTTTGTCGCTGTCCCCGCCCCGTAGATAAGGAGTGAGATGAACAAGAGCGGTACGCTCTCGAGCGTCGCGGCAATGATGACCCCGACCGCTCCGAGCGCACCGGTCAAGAACCCGGTCGCCAGTCCGAAGCGGCGTCCGACCCGCTGTGACATCAACCCGATCAAAAAGGCGGCGGCGGCGGAACCGAGCGTGAACAGTGCCGTCGGAACGCCCGCGTACGCGTCGGTCCCGAGTAAATCACGGGCCAGCAAAGCGCCGACCGTGATCCCGGCGGCGAGGCCGGCCCCTCCAAATATTTGTGAGAGCACGACAGTGACTAACGTTCGTTTGTATAACTGTCGTTGCAGTTCAAGGTTTTCCACATATGTAGCAAACTCTTTTCGCATCCAGTCTTTCCTCTTTTACGCTATATACCCCGCCTAGTATATCGTTAGAGAGGAGGGGAAGGGAAGCACGTAAAAAGGATTCGACCCGTCGATTTGGGTCGAATCCTTGAACTGTTCACATTAGGCGCGGTCCCAGAACCGTCCTTGCGCGATGCCGTCGATAAACGTATCGAAACCATCGAGACTATGTTGTTTGAACGTGTAGACACCTGGTTGATCTGTCTTCACCCGGCAGCGGTCGAGCACTTCATCGTGGTGCAAATGTAGCGCGAGTGGCTTGAAGTGCTTATACGTGTTCTCGATGAATTCGAGCACGTCGTCCTCGACCGAGGTCGCGGTGCTGACGAGGAAAGCGGCATCGAACAGGCTCGAATCGACCGTATCATACGTCTCTTTCACTTTAAGGTCGCCGAGCGTATACGACTTCTTCCCGACGAGGCTGTAATTGACCTTGTTGTCAGCGAACACCTGGACCCACGCCTTCACTTGCGCGGCATCGACGTCTCCGGCGAGCAGGACGGCGACGCTCTTCGTGTCCGGTTTCGCGATTGTATTGGCCATGCTGAGCGCCGGTGAGGTCTTGTCCGAGACGACTTCATTGTTCTCGTCCGGAAGCTCGACGCCTAAGTTGTCAGCGACGACAGAGGCGAGGTGACGGTCGATGCGATTCAACAAATCGACGGCGTTCTCTTTGACCATGTCCGACTCACATTTGCCGAGCTCGAAGCTGTAAGCGTCTTGAATGTGCTGCTTTTCGACGTCGGTCATGCTGTTATAGAAGAGCTTCGCTTGCGAATAGAAGTCGAGGAAGCTGTCGCTTCGACCACGAATCTTGTGCCCGTCGATTTTCTCTTGATAGTGCTCGAACCCACCTTGCTCGGCTGGAACAGGCTCGGGTTGATTGTTGTTGAGCGCATTTTTGTGGTAGCTTGTCTGTCCTTTATGAACGGCCATCTGATGCATCCCGTCGCGCTGGTTGTTATGGAACGGGCAGACCGGTTTGTTGATCGGGAGTTGATGGAAGTTCGGTCCTCCAAGACGTGATAACTGGGTATCGGTGTACGAGAACAGGCGTCCTTGCAGGAGCGGATCGTTTGAGAAGTCGATCCCAGGCACGAGATGGCCAGGGTGGAACGCGACTTGCTCGGTCTCGGCGAAGAAGTTATCGACGTTGCGGTTGAGCATCATCTTGCCGACAAGTTTGACGGGCACGTCTTCTTCCGGCCAAAGTTTCGTCGGATCAAGAATATCGAAGTCGAACTTGAACTCATCTTCTTCCGCGATGATTTGAAGCCCGAGTTCCCATTCCGGGTAATCGCCTTTATCGATTGCTTCATACAAGTCGACACGGTGGAAGTCGGCGTTCTTCCCGAGCGCTTTCTGTGCTTCGTCCCACACTTGCGAATGGACGCCAAGTTTTGGTTTCCAATGGAATTTGACGAAATGTGCCTTGCCTTCCTTGTTGACGAGTCGGAACGTGTGCACGCCGAACCCTTCCATCATGCGTAGGCTGCGCGGGATGCCGCGGTCGCTCATCGCCCACATCACGTGGTGAGCCGCCTCATGGTTTTGACCGACGAAGTCCCAGAACGTGTCGTGGGCACTTCCGCCTTGCGGCACTTCCGTGTGCGGTTCCGGTTTCACGGCATGGACGAGGTCCGGGAATTTGATGGCGTCTTGGATGAAGAAGACGGGCATGTTGTTCCCGACAAGGTCATAGTTCCCTTCATCCGTGTAGAACTTCGTCGCGAAGCCTCGGACGTCGCGGACGGTGTCCCCAGAACCGCGCGAGCCTTGCACCGTCGAGAAGCGGACGAACACAGGCGTCACTTTCGACGGGTCGTTCAAGAAGTCGGCTTTCGTATAGTCAGCGAGCGACTCGTACACTTGGAACTCCCCGTGGGCCCCGACGCCGCGCGCATGCACGATGCGTTCAGGAATCCGTTCGTGGTCGAAGTGCGTCATCTTCTCACGGAAATGGAAGTCCTCGATGAGCGTCGGTCCGCGTCGCCCGGCTTTGAGCGAAAACTCATCCTCCGCCATCTTTAGACCTTGGTTCGTCGTGAGCCCGGCTTGCTGCTCGTTATCGATCATATGTTGTTTTAATTGCTCTTCTTTCTTGTTCCCCATGTTATTGCCTCCCCTTTAAGTATGCACACGCGCTGTAAGCCACGTTTTGGCCTACTTAACGAGTTTTCCCTAACCGACCGAGAAAAAACCCCCATTTTTAAAATGGAGGTTAGCGTAACATGGATAGGGTTTTCGTCTTGCCGTCCGACAGTTTGTAGCGCACGACGTAGTGGCGCGCCGTCGTCTGGACCGTGGCGGATGTGATTTTCGTCGTCTTTTCACCGATATGAATCAGCGTCAAATACTCGACTTGCTTGCCGCGCTTTGTCGTCACGACTTGATTGCGGCGTTGCCAGTCATAATCTCGGTATGACACGTAACTCGCACCGACGGCGACTTTCGGGGTCGTGCCGACCTCGAGTTGCAACAAGTGGATGGAGCGGTTCTGGTTGTCTTTAAACATGGCATGACGGCTTCCGCTCGAGACCCGGTTCAAACCGGTCCCAAGATGGAACCGCTGGACGAACGAGGTCGTGGTCGGACTCGTGATGTCATCGTACACGAGCACCGTCCCGTCGCGGTCGTAGGCGAGGCGACGGGTGTGCGTCATCCCCTGGCCGAGCAGTCCGCTCGTCCCGGCTGCCGTCCACTGTGTCGATGAAGCGCCGACCGAAGTGATTTGACTGCGTCGCAAGTTGCTCGGCGTCAATTTGAAGTTCTGTCCGGCAACATGAACGGTATTATGGGCCGCTGCCTGCATGACGACCTTTCGTTCGGGTCGATTCGTATAGGCGTAACGACCGCTCTCGACGATAAAGTCGCGTCCGTAACCATAAAGGTCGATCGATAAATCGTCGGCATGTTTATGGATGTTGCTGTGGTAGCCGGCCGTCATCATCACTTGGACCGCGTCGTGGAACGGACCAGAAGCCCCGCCCCAATGCTGACGGAAGAAGGCGTACTGGTTCGACAACTTGCCGACCCGTGTCGACGGTTGCGCCCCAGATTTCCCTTGTGTCATCGCATAATACAAGTGTGGATAACGCTCGACATAGGGAATCGCGTCCGGACGGTGAACGATGGACGGGGTGTCGCCGAACATCGGGAGTGTCCCGTTCGGCTTCAACATATACGTCAACGCACCAGGCATGTCTTTGACGTCTCCCATCCGGCTCGACAAGGCGAACCGGTTAGCGGCGGCCCAGTCGTTGAAACGGGCGAGCGTGTCATATAAATAAATCTGATAGAACGGTGAGTGCTCAAGGTGGACCCCGTCCGTGCTCAAGCTATGGTTCAACTGCTGTGTGAGCCGGTTCGTCGCCAGCGAACGCCATGACGACGAACGATAGAAACTTCGGTGCGTCTCCGCGACAGCGGTCAACGCCATGTCTTGGAACATGCCATGGTTATTGTTCGGCTTATAAAAGCTCGGTGTCGCGAGGAGCGTCGCGTGCTCATAGAGCGTCTTGGCGAACAGTTGCGAGAACGCTGGGTCGGTGTTGATGGCGGACGAGCGGAACTCGTTCCAGAAGTTGAGCAGATGGAACGTCCGGATCGCCGTGCCGTGGTCGTGATACGGCCACGGATAGCGTTTGTAGTTCCCAGCCGGATATTGCTTGGTCCAACTCGTCACGATCCGCTTTCCGTAACGGAGATACTCAGTGTTTCCGGTCGCGGCATACGCTTGCGTCAACTGGTTCAACGTCGTGAAGTAATGGATTTGGAACTTGAACGACTTCGAGTCGACCTCCGGGACGCTGACGTCGAAGCGGTATGTATCGATGTTCGGGACGCGCAGCTGATAGGGCGGGGAGGGGATATACCAGTTCCCTTTCATCGCTGCGTCAGCCCGGATGACGGCGGTCTTGGCTGTCAACTCATCATAGTAGTACGGCGTCTGGCCGCGGGTAAGCGAGCGCATATATTCGTGGGTCAGACGTGCATACGTCGAACCAGAAAACGTCGTCAAGGACAGGTTTGTCGCCACTAGTTTGACGGCCTTCTTTTTCACGTAATAGATGGTTCTTCCGTCCTGGACTTTATAGTAATAACCGGACGTGCTGAGCGCCTTGAACCGCTTTGCTGTTCGCAACGTCGCTTTCGGCTTGAGCGTCTTGCCGACAAATTGATAAAGCGTTGTGCCGGAAGGGGCGCTCACCTCATAAGGGGATGTCGTCGCGGCCACGGCGGACTGTGGCGTCATAGTAGAACCCATCACGAACAACAGCACCCACAAAATCATCAATCGTTTCATAACGTCTTCCTTTCTTTGGCCGTTCAACCAGTTACGTGTATACAATTAGTATACAATTATATATTTAGCCAAAGAAAGGAAAATTCGATGTATTTTTCTGGAGGATTCAGGTTATAAAGCGGCCCAAACATTCTGCTTTAATACAATTTGTTGGACAGTTTCCGGATTCAAGTCGTATTTCGTGGAAATGGTGCGGGTCACCTTCGCTTTCAAGTCAGGATCGTCCGACTGTTCCGCTTCATAGACACGATTCCATGCTTGCCAGACACGTGCTTCCTTGTCCGAAAGTTGCGTGCCCCATTCTTTTTCTTTCAACTGCCACCCGAACGTCATGTCTTCATAAGAACCGGCTTTTACCGTATCAGCAAGGCTCCAATCTCCACCAGGCGCAAATACGGCCTCGCCGAGCGGGGATTCTGTACCGATATAGGCTTCGTGGTCATAAAAACGGATGAGGGCGGCTTGGAACGTGTCTTGTACGGCCACCTCGTCGATCACATCCTGGCTGATCGATTGGAGTGTCTCGACGTCGGGTTGGCCGTGGACGATAACGTCATATGCATAGCGGACGGCCTCGTCTTCCTTCACGGCCTGCCTCGCCTCGATCGTATAGCGTCCTTCCTCATGTGTCGCCTCTGTTCGGGTGATCGCGCCATCGCGTTCCTCCTCGATAGACTCATGCGGCCAGACGTAGGCGGTCAAGATTATGGCGGGGATAAAGAGAAGACTGCGCCTTAGACGATACACCCATTTCGGTTTACGTTTCGTTGTCATTTAAATCACTCCAATTCTTATGTATAAAAAAATCCCCTGATGTCAGGGGATTAACGTGTGCGGTCGAGCCGTACGATTCGAGAATCGGGACTGTCGATCCCACGAACGAGCTCACTCAAAATTTTAGAACCTAACATGCTGTACACCGTTCCATTGCCCCCGTATCCGAGTAAATAAAAGAGATTGGGGCGGTCCGGGTGTTCCCCGATAAAGGGCAGTTGGTCGATTGACTCACCGAACAAGGCTACCCAGGCGTATTCAACTGTCAAATCATACATCGGGAACAAAGCCTCGACTTCTTGGCGCAACCGCTCGGCCCGTTTTTGAATGAGCGCCTCGCTATGCGGCGTCTCTGGTTTCTCTTCATCGAGCCCGCCGGCGATAATGCGGCCGTCGACGGTCGTCCGTAAATAAAGGTACGGCCGTTTCGTTTCCCAAATGAGCGCCTGGCCATCCCATTCTTTAAAATCAGGGACGGGATTCGTCGCAATCGCATAAGAACGGTTGAGTTCGATCCGGTGTGTGTCGAGGAGCGGGGCCGGGCGATAGCCGGTCGCGAAGATGACGTGGCCCGCCTTGAACGTTCCTGCTGGAGTCAGCACGAGCCAGTCGTCTCCGTCGGCGACGACTTCCGTAACGTCCGTCTCTTCAAAGATGGGGACGTCCTGTGTCGACAAGTAACGGACGACTTGGCGGCTGAGTGTGAGCGGATTGACCTCGGCGTCCCCGTTCGTGATCAAGGCGGCCGGTTTGTCGAACGGATAGCGTGCGCGTAACGCCTCCCGGTCGAGCCATTCGGCTTGAAGCCCATGTTTCGTCAGCATCTCATACTCCCGTTTCAATTTGGAGACATCTGCCTCACTGCTGGCAAAGCAAAGGCTGTCGCGCCGGATGTAGACGTCTTTGGCATCGACCGTCTCGGCGACCTCGTCGAGCGCATCGACCGCCTCGGCACACAATTTATAGAAGCGGACGGCATCCTCTTCGCCGATTTGCTCGGCGAGTTCATGCAACATGATGTCGTTCGAGTATTGAATGAGCCCGGTATTCGCGGCCGTGCTCCCGGCACCGACTTTCCCTTGGTCGATAACGGCGAAATCGACACCATCCTTGTGAAGCGTATAGGCCGTCAGCGTTCCGGACATGCCGGCGCCGATGACGAGTACGTCGTAGCGTTCTTTTTTGATTGGTTTCTGTAAGACGATCTGTTCCGATTCCGTGATCGGCCAATATAAGTTCCCGTTGTGCATCTCCATGACGTCATCCTCCGATAATCAGCATCTCCTTCTTAATCCCCGAATTTCACGATTGAAAACGCCAAAAACCGCAGACGACGTGTCTGCGGTTTTTTAAATCGGATGTGTGTTCGTTACTTCTTGATGACGACCGTGTTAGCGGATGCGCCTTTCGTGTAGCTGATTCGTTTCACATTCTCTGCGCCACGGATTTCAGCCAAGTTCGTTCCATCTACCACGACTTCTTTGACAGTTGCGCCGTCGAAGTCGATGATGGCACCGACTTCTTTCGGTTTCACTTGAACGACGATGTTTTTAAGCGGGTCACCTGTCAATTCCGTGTAAGCGCCACGTACGAAGATACCGTTCTTGAAGTTCGTGCCCTTGCCGATCGTCACGCCGATGAAGTCGTCTTGAAGGACGAGGCGAGCAGCACGGTTATTTTCGATCGTGTAACGTGTCAATTCCACTTCCGGCTCCGGAGTGAGGTCGATTTGAGCGAGCACCGGATCGTGGTCACTTGCGCGACCAGACATTTCCGTGAAGTCCGCGTTGACGTGGATCATATCGATCTCGGTCGTCGCCGCTAAGTGGTTCGACACGAGGATGTGGTCGAGCACTTGCGAGTTCCCTTGGTAGACGTACGAGTAGCGGTCGACGGCAGGTACTTTTTCGACCATGTTCGTCATCAAGTCGCCTTTGAAGATTTGCATCGCGTCTGAGAACTCGAAGTCGTTAAAGTCACCGAGGGCGACGACGTTTGCGTCCGGGTTGTCCGTCTTCACATCGGCCACGAAATCATGGACGATTTGTGCGATTTGTTTCCGTTGGACTTCGCTGCCAAGAACGACCGGCTGTTTCGAGCCGAAGAAGCCAGTGTCGCCACCTTTCGAGTTCCAGTGGTTGGCGATGACGACGACGTTCTCGCCTTGGAAGTCGAATTGCGCCGCGAGCGGTTTACGTGAGCTGTTGAACGCCGGGTTGAGCGGGTCGATGCGGCCCGGGTTGTGCGTCAACTTGCCGTTCTCATAACCGACAGCTGTCGTCGCGTCACCGGCAGGGATGCCTTCTGTGAGCGAGACACGTTCTGGGTCATACAAGAAGCCGACACGGATGTTGGCGTTCGGTGCACCGCCATCTTTGTTGTTTTCTGGGTCGATGTTGACGTACTTGTACGATTTGCCGCCGATCGAGACGATATTGTCAATCAAGCGTTGATAGCTTTGGTCGGCCGCAGAATCGCCTGTGCCCTCACCGTTGTTGTCTTGAACCTCGGTCACGCCGATGATGTCCGGGCTGTTCAATTCCTCGACGAACGCTTTCGCGAGTTTAAGTGCCTTCTCATCCGATGTTTCCTTCACGTTGTTCGAGAAGTTCTCGAGGTTGTAAGAGGCGATCGTCAATTTGTCCTCTTCGGCTTCGATGAACGTCGTCTCGCGCTTGGCATCGCCTTTGACGAAGGCGGCTTTCATTTCGTCGAGTGAGGCTTGAATCTTGTAGTTTCCGAACGAGTATCCGACGATTCCGACGATCGGGCCGTTGAATCGGTCACCGGTCGCGACATCGAATTCACGCGCTTCCGCGTTTGGTTCGAGACGGAATTGGATCCGTTCCGGGTTGGCGTCATCTTTTTTAAGAAGCACACCACCGTTGAACGTCTCCGTCGGTGTTCCTTCGAGCACGGTCACGAGGTCGCCGTATTGTTGTGGGGAGACAGATTTAAGGTTGCCCGTCTCGACGCGCATCCCTTCAAGGCTCTCCCAGAAGTCGATGGCGTCTTTGTCCGGGTTGAAGACGGCGAGGGCGTCGCTGTCGATGAACTCGGTCGGCAAGTTCGACTCGTCGATTTTCACTGGCGTCGGGAGGGCGACACCGCTCTTGATGACGTCAACACCACCGTTACGTGTATCGATTTGCGTCATCTTCATGTCTGTCTGTTGACGGTCGCTATATCCTTCGATGGCGTACTCGCTGACGAGACCTTTCACGCTGACGAGGTCTCCGACTTGGATGCCGGCGATCGAACGGCCACCATACAAGATGATTCCTTCTGACGTGCGTGCGTCTTGGTCCGCTTCCATGTCAGGTGTTTGAATGTAGTAATACGTCGTTCCGTTCGAGACGAACGAGTACGTGACGATTCCTTCGACACCTTCGACCGTCTGTCCGTTCATCGGCGACGTGTGGCTCGCGCCTTGAATGTCGTGGATGCGGATCTTGTCCGTGATTTTATAGTCGAACGTCGTCACGGCGCTGAACGAATCACCTGATTTGACGGCCACTTTGAGCGTCTTCGTTTCTTCAATGCGGACTGGTGATGTATAAAGCGTACCGTTCACTTTCGGGTCCGACCCGTCGAGCGTGTAATAGATGTCAGCGCCCGCTGTCGTCGTCGAGAGTGTCACGTTTTGTGGACCGACGAACGTGCCCGCACCTGGCTTCGCAGTTGCCGGACGGAGTACCGACGCGTCGATGACCGTGTCAGATGCGTCACGCGGGATGATTTGATACGTGTTATCGAACTGTTGCACGATTCCTGTGATTGACGAGTAGTTGACGTCCGTCTGTAAATCGAGAATGCCGCGCTCATCGCGCACGACGAATTCTTTCGTTCCGTCCGTGGCCGTCAAGTTTTGACCACTGCCCGAGAGCGTGACGTTATTGACGGTGACGAGTTCAGACTCGACGTCCTCATTGATCTGTTCGCCAGTGAGAACTTGCGCAGCCGGGACGCTCGCCGCTTGTTTTGAAACGACGACGGCGCTGTTCAATTGAAGCAGTTCACGATACGAACCGATCGCACCCGTGACGACGACTTCATCCCCGACGTTGACGGCGAGTGACGTCGGACGGACCGAGAGGCCGCCTGTCGCATCTTGAATCGAAATCGTGTTGGCCAGTTTCGCCGTGACGACGCCTTTAATCGTGACCGTTTCACCTTCGGCTTTCGTACGGGCGTCACTGATCGAGATCGGAGTGACCGCCGCCGGTGGTTCTACTGTACCGCCATCGCCGTAGTCGACGCCTTGGAACGTGTGGGCTCCGAGGTTCGTGAACGTATCGATTGGTTGTGTGTTCCATTCAGTGGCCGGGTCGAACGCATCGGCGCCGTTCGCATCCCCTGTCGTGACCGTATCTTTTCGAACTAACGACTGGTCAGCCGTGGCGACGCTAGTTCCCCATTTCGTACCCGGATCGAATCCGACTTGACCGAAGACGTCGAGCACCGTGTCGCCTTTTTTCAAGACGAGCGTGTCATCGCCGTTAAAGTTCGTCACACCGCTTGTCGTGTTCGACTTCGCTTTCAAGGCATCGCTCGCGTTGGCGTTGACGATGACATACGTGCCACCTGGCTCGAGCGTACCTGTCAAGTTGAGGGTCGTGCCTGGAGCCGTCCCGCCGTTTGAATACAGTTCAAGTTTATAGGCCGAGAGGTCGATGGCCGCATTCGTTCCATTGAACAGTTCGATCGCTTTATTGTTGCTAGAGCCTTCAACATATTCCGAAATGAATAAATCTGTAGCGTTCAACGTCTCTGCGTGTACGTTTGCCGCAATCGGCGTCATGCTGCTGACGATGAGTCCAGCCGATAAAGCGAGGCCGGTCATTTGTTTGAATGAACGTGCTTGTGGTTTCCCCATGTGTTAGTCTCCCTTTGATTATGTAGATGGCCGATACGATGTCCCAGTTCGTGTGGTCACTTGCTTGAGCGGATGCCCCCTTTAGGCCAAAACAAAATGATAGCGCTTACATTACTCGACTTGATGTAAGGAAGATGCGTTCGTATTCCCTCCATCGATTGACGGATTCCACTATCATTTACCAACTTTTCAACTACATGTTAAACATAACCAAGCAGACGTCAGAACTCAATCCACTTATTGCGAAGTTCATATTACAGTTTGATTACAGACCAGAAGAAAACAAGGCAGAGGTCAATCGGGTTGACGTGACGTCGTCCAACTCTTACAATTCATTAATACAATTAAGTGTATCGGTTAACTGTGGATTAAATAGGGAGGAAACGAATGACGACAATTACTTATCCGGTCATCCCGGGAGCGGGCGCGTTTTTTTATGAAGGAAATGAAATAGGAATCTTATTGTGTCACGGCTTTAACGGAACGCCTCAAAGTGTGCGTGATGTCGGGATCGCTTTGATGGAGAAAGGATTCACCGTCTATGCGCCTCGGCTCAAAGGACATGGGACGGACCCGGAAGAATTTCGGCACTCGACGCGTCGCTGTTGGTACGAGTCGATGGAGGCCGGGATCCGTCTCTTACGCGAGCGATGTCGACACGTCATCGTCGTCGGGCAGTCGATGGGCGGAACGTTGGCGATGAAGGCGGCCTTGTCCGGTCATGCCGATGCGATCGTCACCATCAATGCGGCGTTGTCGGTCCCGGGCTATGCCTGTCACGCCACAGATGACGTCTGTCGCTTCATCGATGAAGACGAACCGGACATCTGTGCACCGGGCGTGTATGAGATCGTCTATGACAAAGTCCCGACGTCAGCCATCCGTGAACTGCTCGCGCTCATCGAGGAGGTGCGCCCGATGGTGGCTGAGGTGGCCGTCCCAACGTGCGTCATCCATTCCGCCATCGACAACGTCGTCCCTCCAGAAGATTCGGTATGGCTCTACGAACAAGTACAAGCACCGAAACAACGGGAAGTGCTCGAACGCTCGTACCATGTGGCCACGATGGATTATGATCGCGAGCGGTTGGCCGACGTCATCGGTTCGTTTTGTGAACAAGTTGCGACCGTCTCTAAAATGTAGTCCTCGGACTGCATTTTTTTATGTCTGATTATTTGCAAACGCTTGCACAAGTGCTATTGTAGGATTAGATTGAGCCTAAAACAGGTATTGCTGTTCAAGTATATAACTAGAAATCATGACATATAGGAGGCAGGCGGCGTATGGAGTCGATGGTCAGTAGACAACAAGAGAAACAGAAAACGGTCACCCGCACGTGGTGGAAAGAAGCGATTGCGTATCAAATTTACCCACGCAGTTTCAAGGATTCAAATGGGGATGGGATTGGTGATCTCCGTGGCATCATCGAGAAGCTCGATTATTTAGAAGACCTTGGTATCGATGTGATTTGGCTATGTCCGATGTACAAGTCCCCGAACGATGACAACGGCTATGATATCTCAGATTATGAAGACATCATGGAAGAGTTTGGGACGATGGAAGACTTTGACGCCTTGCTCAAGGCCGTCCATGCACGCGGCATGAAGTTGCTCTTGGACCTCGTCGTCAACCACACGTCCGATGAGCACCCGTGGTTCGTCGAGTCGAAGCGCTCGAAGGACGACCCGAAACGCGACTGGTACATCTGGCGCGACGGGACGGATGGGGGACCCCCGAACAACTGGGCGAGTATCTTTGGTGGTTCGGCTTGGGAATATGATGAAACGACCGAACAATACTATTTGCACGTCTTCTCGAAAAAACAGCCAGACTTTAACTGGGAAAATGAAGAAGTGCGCGGCGCCGTCTATGACATGATCAATTGGTGGCTCGACAAAGGCATCGATGGATTCCGTGTCGACGCGATCAGCCACATCAAGAAGATGCCGACCGAGACGATGTTGCCATCTCCAGACGGCAAATCGTTCGTCACGGCGTTCTCGATGTATTCGAATATCGACGGCATCCACGATTATCTTCAAGAGATGAAACAAGCGACATTCGCCAATTACGACATCATGACGGTCGGCGAAACGAACGGGATTGAACCGCAAGCGGCCGACTTATGGATGGGGCCGGACAACGGGGCGATGAACATGGCATTCCACTTTGACCACGTCGACATCATGCGCAAGTCACGCCTGGCACCGCTCGATGTCGTCGAATTGAAACGAATCTTTGACAAGTGGCAACAAGGCCTGCTCGAGACGGGATGGAACGCTCTCTATATCGAGAACCACGACATGGTGCGCGCCGTCTCGCTCGTCGGGGATGAGAACCATTACTGGCGCGAAAGCGCGACCGCCCTTGGCATGATGTACTTCTTCATGCACGGGACGCCGTTCATCTATCAAGGTCAGGAAATCGGCATGAAAAACGTACCGCTCCCTTCAATTCATGACTATGACGATGTGGCGACAAAAAATGAATATTTCGAACGGATTGCCAACGGGATGAGCGAAATCGATTCGATGCAGCACGTATGGGGCACGTCGCGCGACAACGTCCGCACCCCGATTCAATGGGACGCGTCACCGAACGCGGGCTTTTCGACGACGAAGCCGTGGATGCCAATCCACGAAGAATATGAGACGCTTAACGTCGACGCCCAATCGAAGGATGCCCACTCGATTCTATCGTTCTACAAGGCGATGATTCGTCTTCGTCGGGCCGAAGAGACGTTCACGTACGGCAGTTACCGTGATTTGCTGCCGGACCATCTGCAAGTGTTCGCCTATGAACGGAAGTTTGAAGAACAGACATTTTATGTCGTCGTCAACTTGACGGCAAACCCTGCCGAGGCGACGCTTCCTGGTCTCGATAAAGCGACGCTCGTCTTGACGAATGAGATGGACCCTGAGACGATTGAGACAGAAACGTTTATGATGCGGCCGTTCGAAGCAAGGTTGTATCGTTTATAATTGAGAAGGCACCTTCACGTCGAAGGTGTCTTTTTTAGGAGGTGGGATCATGCATCACTTCGAGATTAGAAACGAGGAGACGACATTCCGGTTCGTCATCGCGGAAGCGTCACGAACCACGTTGCGGCTCGTTCACGACCAGGAGCCAGAAACGGTTCGGACAAGTGATTACGTCCAGTTCGCGAATGATTTGACTCGCGTCTATCACGAGTTGAACGGTGCAGCCAGGCTTCAAAATGCAGACGGGCGAAACATTTTGACAATCTCATTTGAACGCGGCCGGGTCGAGGCCGAGACGGCGTGGGGGCAAACGAAGCGTCGATTGAGGACCGATCAAAGTTACTTGACGAGAACGGTCAGTCAAATTGGCATCGTGGAATAGATTGTGACAAACGCGGGAAAAGAGCATATGATAGAGGTTGACTATACGGAAAGGGGTGTCGGGTATGGATGGCACGAAACGCGCGGACATTCGCCCAGGGCTCCACGTCCAGATTGTCCTAAAACAAGATCAGCGGAGTGGGAAGTTGACGTCAGGCGTCGTCAAAGACATTTTGACGAACTCGCCGCGTCACCCGCACGGCATTAAAGTACGCTTAAGCGATGGACAGGTCGGTCGGGTGAAAGTGATCGAAGCTGGAGGTGAATGACATGAGTGAAAAGAAATTAAGTTTTCAAGAGGCGATGAAGCAAAAGCTCGCCGAGAAGAAACAAAACGATACGAAAGTGCCGACAGGACTTCGTGGGACGAAGCAGAAACCGTTGACGAACCAGTTGACGAAGAAGCCGAACAACCAGAAGAAACGGACGGGCATCTAAAAAGCAGCCGCTCAGTGAGCGACTGCCTTTTTTGTTTGTCCACGTTTGTTCAGTCATGTGACGTACCGATGAAATAGCCATTGTTGAAGTGGTCGAGCAGTTGTTGATAATACTTCATCTGTTCGATGTTCTTGCTTGCGAGCGCCGCGTCCGCACCGGCAAGCAACTCACCGACGGTCAACCCGACTTCACTATTGTCTATGGCGTAGACGAGTTCGAGGTCGAGCACATCAGCACCGTTTAACAAGACGTTAATTTTTGCCGCCGTCAGTTGCATAATCAATCGTTTCTCTTCGGTCATTCCTTTTTTCGCAGGATCCATGAGCAGGGCTAGTGCTTCACGGTCGTCAATCACGCTATAGGTTTGGCCGTCGATCGTAATGAGCGTTCCATAGGAGAACGTCACTTTGTCGAAGTTGAATGTGTTTTTCCAGAAGCCGATCGTATACACGTCATAGTCGTCCATTGGTGGCGGTGGTGGCGTACATTCTTCCACCGTCAACGTGACGTAGCGGACCCAAGGGGTACCTGATCCCGGATCACCAGGATAAGCCGTCTCGCTAGAGCCGTTCACGACCGTATCCAAGTGAAGGAAGACGTTAAATTGGAATCCGTCCGATTTGAGTGTCGACTCTAACACGCCTAAATAGCCCGCGAGGTCCGCATACGGAATTAGCAAGTGGGTCGGATCGACGTTTGAGTACGCTTTAAAGTCGTATCCTCCTGGGTTTCCTCGTTCCAATGAGCCGCTCAATAGACGGAAATCAATCTTGATATTCTCCGGTACATCTTGCAAGACGACTCCGTCATTCAAATCGATGACAATCTTCAGCCCATCGGTCACGAACTCAAAATCAACGGTACCAATCGGGATGTTTTGTCCCGCATAGATTGTCGTGTCCGATGTCGTCGACACACACCATTGTTGACTACTTTCTTCCGCAACGACTCCTTTCATTGGCAAGAGCGACAGTACGAACATGAGCACGAACAAGAGTGACCACCATTTTTGATGCTTCTTCATCTCGTTCCCTTCTTTCCTCCTGATGACTGAACGTGGTGTTATAGAAGGTGCGCACCTATAGTTATTTATTACCCGGTAAGTTTTGGTTCACTCAAGAATCAGGGAAATAATTCAAAGGGAACGAAAATAGTTTCATAACCTTCATAATAAAACCTATTCATAAAGCGAATGGTTTGAAACAAGTTGAATGTAGACATCAAAAATTAGTAGGGAAATAAAGATTTATTATTTCTTAGGTTTAACTTTGTAAGCGCTTTAAATAAAGCTATCACTCACTTTTTGTTATATAACATATGAAGTTTGTGTGAACTGACCTATAAAAAAATTATTGCTAATTGTCAGAATCTTTGTATAATTCAGAACTAAGACATCATAAAACATTTCAACTTTAGATTCACACAACAGGGAGGAACTTATTCATGGAAGCTGTACAAAACTTGCTGCAAGGAAGCGTCGACTTTTTAAACAACATTTTATGGTCGTACGTGCTCATCGTCGGATTGATCGGGGCCGGGATTTACTTTACGGTCAAAACAAGGTTTATGCAGTTCCGTTACTTAAAAGAGATGTTCCGGGTCGTCACCGAAAAATCAGATGTCACAGACAGTAAGAGCATCAGCTCGGCGAAGTCGTTCTTCATTGGAGCGGCAACACGGATCGGTACAGGGAACTTGGCCGGTGTCACAGTTGCAATCACGCTCGGTGGACCAGGGGCGGTCTTCTGGATGTGGGTTGTCGCTCTCGTCGGTGGAGCGACCGCGATGATCGAGAGTACACTCGCGCAAGTGTATAAAGTAAAAGACGATGTCGCATACCGCGGCGGTCCTGCTTACTACATCGAAAAAGGTTTGAACAACCGTGTCCTCGGTATTGTGTTTGCGGTTTTGATTGCCTTCACATTCGGTCTCATTTTCAACTCAGTCCAATCGAACACAATCGCGGCAGCGTTCGATAACGCCTTCGGTCTTGAAGCCGCTGTTGGTGGAATTGCACTCGTCGTCTTGACTGGACTCGTCATCTTTGGGGGCGTCCAACGTGTCGCCAACTTCTCAGCAATCGTCGTACCAATCATGGCTGTTCTTTACTTGGTGATTGCGCTTTACGTGGTCGTTGTGAACATCGCAGAAATACCAGCTGTGCTCGGTATGATCTTCAAGAGCGCATTCGGTATCGAGCAAGCGTTCGGTGGATCGGTCGGTGCAGCCATCATGATGGGTGTTCGTCGTGGTCTCTTCTCGAACGAAGCAGGTATGGGTTCGGCACCAAACGCCGCAGCGACGGCAGAAGTGTCACACCCAGCCAAACAAGGTTTCATGCAAACACTCGGTGTCTTCTTAGACACATTGATCGTCTGTACAGCAACAGCAGCCATCGTCCTTCTCTCTGACAGCTATGCGGCAGGGAATGGCGAAGGGATCGCACTCCTTCAAAACGCATTGTCTGAACAAATCGGTTCATGGGCTCCGGCCTTCATCGCTGTCAGTGTCTTCTTGTTCGCTTTCAGCTCGATCGTCGGTAGTTACTACTACGGTGAGACGAACATCGAGTTCATCAAGAAGAGTAAAGGTGCCGTCTTCGGCTTCCGCCTTCTCACGATGGGCTTCGTCTTCCTTGGATCGGTCGCAAGCCTCGGGTTCGTTTGGAGCCTTGCCGACTTGTTCATGGCCGGGATGACGTTAATCAACTTGGTAGCCATCACGCTTCTCGGCGGCGTTGCCTTCAAAGTCCTTCGTGACTACGAAGAACAGCGTGCCCAAGGTCTCAACCCGCGCTTCTCGGCCCGCAAACTCGGCATCGAGAACACGGAATGCTGGGATGTCGAAGAAGAAGAAGTCGCACAAGGAGCGGTCCAAGCGGCTGCTGCCGACTCATCTAAAGCTTAATTTCATTCAATCAAGCAATAACAGGGGCCCTGCGCATCGGGGCCCCTGTCTTTTTATGCGTTTTGACGGATCGATTCAATATTTTTCTCGGCAGGTTTCGCGTTCAAATGGACGTACGTCCCGGCGACGAACAAAGCGCCTCCGACGATGTTGCCAAGCGTGGCAAACACGAGATTGTTCAACGCCAGCCCGAGGTTGATCGCCTCAGATGGGGCGTAATAGAGCGCGAGCCCGAAGATGCCCATATTGGCAATCGAGTGCTCGAAACCGGCGGCGAAAAAGACGACGACCGGGAGCATCGTGAGCGTAATCTTCGCAACGTCATTTTTCGTCTTCAACGGCATAAAGATAGCGATACAGACGAGGATGTTGCACAAAATCCCTTTCAAGAAAATCGCGAGTACGTCTCCGCCCATTTTTTTCGCGGCGACGACCGATAACAGGTGGTCGGCACTGACGTCGCCCATGCTATGGGCACCGATGACGAGCCCGACGAGGATGAGCGCACCGACCAAGTTACCGAGCCAGCTGATGCCCCATACGGCCGTTAAATCGCGCCAGTCGACACGTCCGCGTTTCGCGCCCGTATACAAATACATCGTATTGCTCGTGAACAGCTCTCCGCCCGTCCAAACAATGAAGACGAGGGCAACCGAGAAACTCATCCCCGCGAACAGCATCGTTCCTGGCACATCGATGAACATGTTTCCGACGGAGAAGGCAAAGACGACCCCAATTCCAATCAGAAAACCGGCGACGATGGAGCGGAGTGCGTAGTGACCGAACGCGTGACGCAACAACGTCGCTTTTTTATAGGCGGCTTCTTCCATATACTCGACAGCTTGTTTTTCCATTTGAACACGGCCTCCTTTAGACAACTTAAGTCTAGGAGGTCTACAAAAAGTTTGCAATTGTTTTCACAAACTTTTTTGAAAGCCGTTTCAACTGTTCACATCGTTGCCACGAGTTCGACTTTCATCCGGTCCGGATCTTCAAAGTAAAGCGCGGTGTAGGACGGTCCTCCGGCGTGCGGGAACCGATCGGCGTAGAGCTCGGTGAATCCGTGCTGTGTCAGTTCTTCACGGAAACGTACGAGTTGCTCAATCGACTCGGCGTGGAAGGCGAGATGGTTCAACCCGGTCTTCTTGCGATGGTACGGCGGCTCGAGATAATCGGCCTCGGTTTGGACGAAGACGAGATACGTATCGCCGAAACGATAACTCCTTCCTTCTTCCCATTGTTGGTAGACGGTATAGCCGAGCTCAGTGAGGAGCCAGTCCCACGCCATGAGGCTCTTGTTCAAATCAGAAACGTACAGTTCGACATGATGTAACATCGGTCTCATCCTTCCGTCGGACGTTTCAAATTTGTCCGTTTAGTATAATGGTTATTATATAACGAATGCAGGGGGAACCATATGGACAACACGGGGCTTGTCTCGAACATATTGATTGCGGGGAAGACCGGGGTCGGCAAGAGCGCTTTTTTAAATTATATTTACGGGCGTGATGTGGCCGAGTCACGTGCCGGCAGCCCAGTGACGGCGGAAGGGCTGCATGAATATGAATACTATGACCTTGAGCGAGGCATCTTGTTCCGTTTCTTCGATACATGGGGACTTGAGGCGGACCGATCCGACGAATGGCATGAGGCGGTATTGTCCATCGTCAATCAACGGGAAGATGCACTCGATATCGCCGATTGGTTCCATACGATTTATTACTTACTGTCCATCAACTCGGGACGCGTCGAGGCGTACGAGTTAGAAGCCATTTTAAAACCGCTCTATGCGAAGCGAAGCAACGTCACGATCATCTTGACGAACTATAACCCGGACAGTGCGATGAACGTCGAGAAGGCGGAGGCGATGGAAGCAGTCCTCATGCGCGAGCTCGGAATTTCACGGGATGCGATGATTCGCGTCAACAGTGTCGAAAAGAAGTTGCTCGGTGGACAAGTCGTGCCGCATATCGGATATGAGGCGGTATGGCAACGTAATCGGACCAACCTCTGGAAAGACGTCGAACGAAAACTGCCACACAACTTGACGCGTCATTTATTGACCGAGTTAGAGGCGTGGCGCGCCCGAAGCTATCGTTCGGCTGAAACGATCCGCATGATCACACCACAAGTGATGATCAGTTGGAAAGCCCGCCAAATCGAAAAAGACTTGGAACAAACACTCGAAGCGGCCGCCGAGACCACAGAGGCCGCGATGGCCCAAGGTGTTCGTCACTACATTCAACTGATGGAGCGTTATCCGCTCGTCGGTGCCCCGTCTGACCTTGTGTTCAAAACACGCCGGGTCGAGCTCGGGTTTGACTATTCATTCAATCGCACCGTTCGGAAGATGGTGCTCGGGATGATCCCGGGCGTCCACTTCATCTATTGGGCGTTCAAACGGAGGACGGCGGAGCGAGGTATCAAAAAAGCTGTCGATCAGCAATACGAGTTGGTCAAACAGACGATTGAGCTGGATGTGCGCCGTGGTTTCGAGGAAGAGATGCGACGGCTTGGCCGAACGCTCAATCAATGAGGAGGAACTGACATGGAGAAAAAAGTCCCATTCAATTTGGATACGTACGATTTAAAAGAAGAACTCGACCGGTTGCGCGGAAAAGTAAAAAAACCGAACATCTTGATCGCGGGAGCGACCGGGTCGGGCAAAAGTTCCGTCGTCAACCACGTCTTCGGTCGTGACTTGACGAAAGTCGCCGCCGGCGAGCCGGTGACGCGCGGGATCCATCAGTTCATGAGTGACGACATCGCCATCGTGCTTTATGACAGTGAAGGGTATGAGATTGGGAGTGCCCGGCAACAAGCATATGCTGATGAAGTCATCGGTTTCGTTGAACGGGCCCAGACGAAAGGGGCGGCCGAACAAATTCATCTTGTCTGGTATGCCATCAACGCCTCGATGAAACGGGTCACGCCGCTTGATCGGGCGCTCATCAAACAATTGAACGAAGCGACGTCGGTCGCGGTCTTGTTGACGCAAATCGATCAAGTCGACCTAGATGAACTGACGGCGCTCCGAAACGAGTTAGTGGACGTTGTCCCGGAACAGGCCGTGTTCCAAGTCAGTGTCGCTGAAGAGCTGTTGAATGACCAAGAACTTCGGAACCATCTCGATTGGGAGCGTCTCGTCACCTGGTCTGTCGAACAACTCGACCAATCGCTCCAAGAAGGACTGCTCATGGAGATTCACGCAGAGAGCGAGGCGATGCTCAAGCTGAAACGGAAGAAAGCGAACCGGATCATCTCGGGTTATGTCGCCAGTGCCGGGACGGCGGCGGCAGTCCCGCTCCCATTCGCCGATGCGATCGCGCTCACGCCGATTCAAGTGACGATGAGTGTTCACTTGTTCCGTTATTGGGGTGTGAAAGCGAATGACGATATGTTGAAGACGCTGATTGGGAGCACGATCATCCCTCAAATCGGTCGGGCGCTCTCGAAGACGATTTTATTGAACGTCATGAAGTTCTTCCCAGGGGCAAACGCCGCCGCGAGTGTCATCAATGCGACTGTCGCGTCAGGCATCACCTGGGCGATCGGGCTCGCCATCAACGAAGTTGCGTACCGGAACGCGATGGACTCATCGAAAACAATCGAGCAACTGCTCAACAGCGACTTCGGCTCGCTATTCGAGCAGTTCATGGAGCAAAATCCAGTAACGAAAAAGAAACCTTGATTCGACACGTTTGATAAACTGGTCGAGACAAGACATAGGGGGAGACGGAATGAAGAAACGCATTTACATTACGAGACGGTTACCGGAAGAAGCAGTGGCGCCACTGCGAGACAAGTACGAGGTCCGCATGTGGGAAGAAGAAGCGAAGAGCGTCCCGCGCGACGTCTTGTTGAAAGAAGCGGCGTCAGCGCATGCGCTCTGGACGATGCTCAGTGATACAATCGACCGGGAAGTGATTGAACAGGCCTCGCAACTCGAAGTCATCTCGAACTTGGCGGTTGGCTATAACAATATCGATATTGGAGCGGCCAAGGAACGCGGCATCGTCGTGACGAACACGCCGGACGTGTTGACAGAGACGACGGCCGATCTCGCATTCGGATTGATGATGATGACGGCACGTCGGCTCGGGGAAGCAGAACGCGATTTACGAGACGGCGAATGGAAATCGTGGACGCCGATGGGTTACGTCGGGATGGACTTGTACCGGGCCAAACTCGGGATCATCGGCATGGGTCGAATCGGGGAAGCGGTCGCACGTCGGGCCCGCGGCTTCGACATGGATGTGTTGTACCATAATCGGACGCGTCGCCATGAATCGGAATCGATGTATGGCTTCGTCTATGCGGAACTCGACGAGTTGCTCGAACAGTCCGACTTCGTCGTCGTCCTCGCGCCGCTCACCGAAGAGACACGTGGGATGTTAGGCGCAGACCAGTTCGCGAAAATGAAAGAGACAGCGGTCTTCATCAACGTCGCTCGTGGCGAGATTATCGATGAGACGGCGCTCTATGAAGCACTGAAGGAACGGCGGATTTGGGCGGCGGGACTTGATGTGTTCGCTAAAGAACCGGTGGCGATGGACCATCCACTCTTGACGCTCCCGAACGTGACGACGTTGCCGCATATCGGCAGCGCCTCCATCAAGACAAGGCTTGCCATGATGGCGCTCAATCGGGAAGCCATCGTGAACGTGCTCGAAGGAGAAGAGCCGAAAAACCGATTAACGTAAAACAAGGACCTGACCGGGTTGCGGTCAGGTCCTTGTTGCATCTTGGTTAGAAACGGCGGATATTGTCTGGATCTTCGTAATCGTTTCGGAGGGCCCGGTCATCGAGTCCACGCAACTTATTCTCACGGTCAGTCAACTCGGATTTTTTATCCAATTTGTCCTGCTCGGGGTCGACGGCCCGGTTCGGATTGTCGGCCGTCGATTCGTTGAACGGTTTCGAATCGATTTCTACACCATCAGACGTATGGCGATCGTCCCGGTTCGCGTCACGATGTTTCGGGTCATTATATGGCTCCGAATCAATCTCGACACCATCGGACGTGTGATGATCTGAACGGGTCGAACGGGTCGTGTCAGGTTTCGGATCATTATACGGCGTCGAATCGATTTCAAGCCCATCGGCCGTATGGTGGCCTTGGTGACTCGTATCGTGTCTCGAGTCGGTATAAGGTGACGAATCGATCGTCAGCCCTTCATTATGACGACGCTCGAAGTCTTCATCCACATAGATTAAAATCTTTCCAGCCTCGACATCGCTGTAGTGGCGCTTCACCTCGTCCTCGCTCAAGCCCATATTGCGAAGTCCGGCATGGACATCCTCATGTCCGCTCAAGAAAGCCCGTACCTTATCAAACCAGCCGGCGTGGTGTGCTGCTTCGGTATGGACGTCCGTTTGACGACGCAAAATCGAGACGTTATCTTCATGTTTGGCGACGACATAGATGTCTGAGTCTTTATAGCCCTTCGCACGCAACTCCTCGACTTTTCCGAGTGCCGCGTCCTGTGTGTCATACATGCTGATAAACCGTTTCTCACTCATCTTCGTTTCCTCCTTATAATCGACGGTGGTCTTCTAGACCGGAATGTCCGCGGACGATCGGGTCCTCTTTCGTACCGCGAGGTTCTTCGTCGTGATCATTGAACGGCTTCGCGTCGAAGGCGATGCCATCTGCTTCTTCCCCTTTATCATGGTCGAGTTCACTATCTTTCTTATACATATTCGGATAGCGTTCGTATGAGTGTTTATCGATGTAAAGCAATAATTTGCCGGCATCGATCGACGTATAATACTCTTCAGCCTCCGCATCACTGAGTCCCATGTTCCGCAATTCATCACGAATGCGGTCACTGCCGTGAAGGAACGCTTTCACACGGTCCAGCCAGTTGACATCACGAATCCCCGATTCGGCGTTCACATCGGTATGGTAGCGCAAGGCGGAAATTTCCCCGTCCCGCTTGGCCACGACATGCATGTTTTTCTCTGCTTCCCCAGCTTGTTTGAGTTCGTTCACCTTATCCATTACTTCTTGCTCGTTATGGAACAACCCAATAATTTTGCGATCCGACATGTTGTGCCTCCTTCGATTTCGTTTCATTTTTAATTGACGTCACGCTATTAGTAATTTCCGTTCTAGCAAAGGTTCAAACAAAAAACGCCATCTCCTAGAGAGAATGGCGTGATCAATAATAAATCATTAACGTCTCATTGCCGAGGTGGCACCGCGTGTTCTTCCAGACGAACTCGATCAATGTCCACATGGCCATGAATCCGCTGATCGCAAGCAGGATGAGCGCATACACAGGTGTCAATTGAATCAAGAACGACCATCCGAGTGCGAACAAGATGGGCTGGGTCAATAACACGAAACCGACGTACAAGGCTATGATGAGCAATGCGAAGACAATCCGTCGTCCTAGCGTTTGGAAGTGGTGACGGAAACGCGTCAATAGGCCAAAGATGGCACCAGTCAATAGAACAGGGAGGACGAAGCCGAAATAATCGAGCGGGTAAGGCGTAGCGGGTGCCGTGAACAAGCGCAGACTGAACACATCATCCATTACAAGCAATAAGTTGGCGTAGGCGAATGCCAAAATCATACCGAGTAGCCAACCGAATTGATTCCAGACGCGACGAGATGACTTGATTGCCTCAATTTTCGTATAGGCTAAAAAGGAGACATCACGCATCTCGACATCCTGGAGCTTGACTTGAACTTCGTTGAGCCGCTCAATCGCCCAATCGAATTCCCGATTCGCCTGCGCTTTCTCATGAGGTTTCAATTCATCTGTCGCCTCAATCATCATATGGTAGCGACGTTGGTATTCTTCGTTTGTCGCCGGTTGTTCAATTAAAAATCGAGCATAGTCGTGCGGGTTTTGTTTCGTGAGTCCTTCGAGAGGCTGCCCGTTCTTTTCCGCCTGTTGAATATAGCCGGCTAAACTGTCGAGCAAGCGATCGGCTTGCTGCTTGTCATCTAATAAGTCGTTTAAATGCGTACGGACTTGATCGTAAAACTGTTGAACGACCGGGTCGTTCGATACGTGTGGTTTCAGAAAAATTCCTCTCTTCTTCTTGATAAGTTGTTCATACAGGTGGTTTGTCATTATGGGTCAAGGTCAGCGATTCAAAATCGCCTTGCTCGATACTGCGGATGAGAATCTCACTTCCCCCCATATTAGTGGCCAAAGGGATGGAATAGACATCACAGAGACGCATCAAGGCACTCACATCAGGTTCGTGCGGTTGAGCCGTCAATGGGTCACGGAAGAAAATAATCATGTCCATCTCACCCCGGGCGACGGCAGCACCGATTTCTTGGTCTCCGCCGAGCGGGCCCGACTGAAAGCAATGGACGGGCAATCCTGTCGCCTCGGCAATGCGCTTACCGGTCGTGCCAGTGGCGAACAGATGGTGTTTTTCCAAGACATGAGCGTAGGCTTTCACAAGTACGATTAAATCATCTTTCTTCTTGTCATGGGCAATTAGGGCGATGTTCATCTTACTTCCTCCTCAAAAAGACTTCTTCTTTTAATTCGTATCACATTTGACCTAGAAAGACACGCCTTCTTTCTTTAAGAATGCTTTCTGAAAAAGCTGTTTTCCCATCAAGTCTTTATCGGGAAATAGGAAATGGCAAGGTTTAGGTAGATGAAAATGTTGGTATTTATACAAAGAGTCAAATAAATGAAATCATTTTTAAAAAGAGATGGGAGGAAGATGTTAGATGAACGATACTACTTATAATTTCAACACGTTCATGTCATGGCTGCCTGAGCTTTTGCTCGCATTGCTCATTCTTGTCGTCGGATTCATTTTGGCGAAAGTTCTAGAAAACGTGACGCGCAAAGCGCTTCGCAAAGCACGCCTCGACGATCGTGTCGGTGTCAAACCAGAAGGGGAACCTGGAAAACCGGGTAAAGAGGAGAAACGATGGACGCCTGAGCGGATCATCGGGAAAGTCGTCTTCTTCGGCGTATTGCTTCTCGCATTTTTAATCATCTTCGAATTCATGAACGTACCAGCTATCACACAACCGTTCAGTCAAATCTATGCTGGCTTCTCTGGGTTGATCACAGGGGTCATCAAAGCAGGTCTCATCTTGCTCGTCGCATGGATTATCGCGACGCTCTTGAAAAAAGGTATTCAAATGGCGGGTCATCGCCTCAACTTGAACAAGTTGATGGAGAAGACGGGCCAAGAGTCGACGAGCGTCAATCAGACGAAATGGGTCGACACGGTCGCCAATATCGTCTTCTACCTCGTCTTATTGTTAGCTCTTCCGGCGGTGCTTGATGCGCTTGGGTTGCAAGGCATCAGCGGACCGTTTGAAGACTTGTTGAACAGTTTCCTCGCCTTCATTCCAAAACTTGTCGCGGCTGCACTCATCTTCGCGATTGGTTATATCGTTGCGAAAATCGTCCGTGACATCTTGACGAAGTTCTTGGAAGCAGCAGGTCTTAACCGCTTCGCTGAAAAACTACACTTGTCAGACTACGTAAAAGGGTCAAGTCTCGCGAAAGTGGTCGGTACGATCGTCTTCATCTTGATTATGATCCCGGTCACGATTTCAGCGCTTGAAGCGCTCGATATTCGCGGAATCTCGGATCCAGCCATCTCGATGCTCAACGACGTCTTGGCAATGATTCCAAATATCATCGTGGCCATCGTCTTGATTCTCGCAGGTGTCTTCCTTGCTAAATGGTTGAAAGGCGTCGTCGTGTCTCTCCTTGAGAACTTAGGCGTCAACTCACTCGCTAGTAAGATGGGTCTCGGTGGTCGCTCGTCGTCATCGACATCGATCGCACAAGTGATCGGAACAATCGTTCAAATCATCATCATCTTGTTGTTCGTATCGGAAGCCCTTCAAGTCGCAAACCTCGACTTTATGGCTTCGCTCGCGACAGCCATCTTCGCATACTTGCCAATGGTCATCGCAGCCATCGTCATCTTGGCGGTCGGTTTCTGGCTCGCGAACATGGCAGAGCGTCTCGTCGGCAGTGTGCTCGTAGATGGAGCTGGCCAACCGAGCGTCCTGCGCCACGTCGCGAAGTACGCGATTCTTGGAATCGCCTTCTTCATGGCCATCAGCCAACTTGGCATTGCGCCAATGATCGTCAATACGGCATTCTTGCTCATCCTCGGTGCAGTTGCGCTCGCCTTCGGCCTTGCCTTCGGTCTCGGCGGACGTGAGACAGCAGCTCGCTACTTGAAGAAAGCTGAGAAGCGAATCGATGAGACAGAAGTATCAAAAGAAGGTCTCGAGCAAGAAAAAACCCAAATGAACCAAGAAGCCGAGGCTGCGAAGCGACAGGCGAAACAAGGTATGGAGCAGTCGAAGCGTGAAGCGGATCAAACGAAACAAGAGTTGAAACGTGAAACGAATCGTCCGCAAGCCTCACAATCTGACGTGACGAACGTGGACGGTCCAGAACCGAACCCGTTCCATGACAACATCACACCAGATCAAGACAATCGTTCACTTGATGACAACGAAGGTCCACGTCGTCCGTAACGGTGAAGGACGGGTCCCTAAAAAGGGGCCCGTTTTTGTATTTCTGTAAAAAAGTGTCACTTTAGTCGATATAATAAGAAAGAGGTCGACGAAAAGGCAGGAGTGAGGCGAAGATGTTTCAACGATTTCAACACACATTAATCATGAATTACATATGGGGTTCAGGCATCGCCGTGTTCGGTGTCGGGGGGCTGTTCATCTTTCAGACGCTCGATTTATCCAAGACGGAGATGCTCATCCTCTTGGCTATCATGGGGCTGTCCGGGATGATGATGATTGGGCTTGAACTGCTTCTTTATCGGCGTCACATCCGGCCGATCCGTCGTGTGTTTCAAACAGAGACACCAACGTATGAGGAGCTTCAACAGGCGTTCGATCAAACGAGTCACTTTCCTACGTTGACGGTGAAACGGATTCTCGGTCCGCATTTGTTCGGCTTATCCGTGCCGGCGATGAGTATGACGGCACTCGCCATCGAACAAGGGTGGATTGACTTGCCGTATCGGTTGATTGGCTTGGCGGCGTTCGGTGCTATTTTAATCGCCATCTTGCATGCGTTGATTGAATTCTTTTTGACCTATCGCTCGGTTGAACCGTTGTTGCTTCAGTTGCAGGAGATGAGCGGAAACTTGTACGGGCGGCCGCTCCAAGCGACGTATCGCTCCATTAGCGTCCGGACGAAACTATTGATCAGCATGCTCGTCATCGGTGTGTTCCCGGTCGCATTGTTCATCCTCGCGTCAGGGGTGCAACTGTCGACTGTCAATCAGGTCGATGCATACTGGCAGTGGGCGGCTGTGATTTTAGTCGTTATCATCGGGGTCGCGACGTTTAGCAGCTTTTTGCTGTATGACAACATCAAACGTCCGATCAGTGCATTAACCGAAGGGGTCGCCGCGTTAGATGCCGGACGATTGAATCAGATTGACAACCCTTACTCGGATGAGTTCGCCCAACTCGTCACGGGCTTTAATCAGATGGTCACGAACGTCACGTATCGAGATGCGGAAAACGAGCAACTGTTGAACAGTCTGTTCGTCTTGTTCGCTGCAACACTCGATGCCCGGGATTCGTATACGGCCGGGCATTCCGAGCGAGTCGCCGCCTATTCTGTCGAGTTGGCACAGGCGCTCCAGTTGCCGACCGGACAAATCGAGCTGCTCCGCAAATCGGCGCTACTCCATGATATCGGGAAGATTGGTATCCGTGACGATGTGTTGTTGAAGGAAGGGAAGCTGACGGATCATGAGTTCGCGCAAATTCAAGAACACCCGACCATCGGAATTCATATTTTGAATCAAATTTCTCTACCGGCTGCGTTACAACCGATATTGGCAGGTGTCCGGTCCCATCATGAACGGATTGATGGGACCGGATATCCGGATCGATTGGTCGGAGAGGAGATTCCGCTCTTCGGTCGTATCATGGCAATCGCCGACGCATATGACGCTATGACCTCTGACCGTCCATATCGGGACGGGATGCCAGTCGAGAAGGCTCTATCGATTTTAGAGAGCGGTCGCGGTACACAGTGGGATCCGGCGTTCGTCGATGTATTCATTAGGTTACGACGTCAGGCCATCTCTGCTTAAACAAACAGGTCCGCCCCACAATTGGGCGGACCTGTTTGTTAAAGGAACGTTTCAATGAGATACACCCCGACGATGCCGCCGATGACGACGAGCATCAAGTTGACCCGAAGGAATGCGAGCGTTGCGGCGACCACCCCACCCGCTAAAGCTGACGTAAGACTGGTCGTTGCCTGCAGGATGCCCGGGAAAATGAGACTGGCGAGCACCGCATAAGGCGTGAAGAGTAAAAACCGCTTCAAGAGCGGAGGTAATTTCAAGTCCCGGAGCCAAAGCAGCGGCACGAGTCGCGGGATATATGTGACGAGCGCCATGGCAAGGACGAGCAACAAGAGGCTGATCATGTTTCGTCCTCCTTATACAGCAAGGCTCCGGCTCCAGCGGCGACAATCGTGGCCAAGATGATGCTCAAGCCGGACGACAGCGGGATGAATGGAGAGACGCCGAAGTAGAGAATGGCTTGAGTCAAGACGGCGATTGCAGCCACGACGATGACCGGTTTGCGGGTAAGGGATGGGACGAGTAGGCCGATGAACATGGCGTACAAGGCGATGCCCATACTCGCTTGGACCGAGGCGGGCAAGCCGAAGGCGAGAAAGACGCCAATCCATGTTCCGACGTTCCAAGCCAAGAAGGCAATCATATTTAGCCCGAGCACAAAGTGGCCGCGCGTCGATTCGTCACGCGTCGAGGCGACACTGAACGTCTCGTCGGTCACGCCGAACGCGATGGCGGCCAGAAATCGATTCGAGGTCGTCTCGAGACGCTGGGACAACGACGCCGACATGAGGAAGTGCCGTAAGTTCAGGATGAACGTCGTCAAGATAATCTCCCAATACATCGAACCGGCCATGATCAGTTGGACGCCAATAAATTGACTGGCGCCGGCAAAAATGAATAATGACATGGCGAGCGTGATGACGTTTGGCATATCGAATGATTTCGCAAGCAGCCCGAAAGCGATGGCAATCGGGATATAGCCGACAGCGACCGGTATACCGGCCCGCATGCCGGAACGGAAGGCGTCCTTATTCGGGATCGGTGTCATTTGTGAGACCGGAGTTGCCATGAGACCCCCTCCATTTCAGAGATGATTAGTTGTGGATTCGAGATTGGGTCACGCTTTCCTGCTCGAACCCGAAAAAAATAGGGTATATATAGGCGATAAGGAGTGTGAATATATGAGTCGTGCAGAAGAATTTATCGCATCGTATCACCGGATCGAGGATCATTTGAGTCGCGAGATGGGGGACGGCCAGCATTTCAGTTTCAGCAACATGGTCAATCGTCTCGCCAAACATAATCCCATTATCGAACGCTATAAAGAAGATTTACATCAGATGAGTCAGTTGCGCAACGCCATCGTTCACGAGCGGCGTGAGCCGGATTTCATTATCGCCGAACCGCATGAATCGATTGTCAAGTTGATTCTTGAAGTCGAACGGGAGTTGCTTCACCCGCGTCAAGTCATTCCGATGTTCCGTAAAATCGTGACGACGTTCGACGCCGACGACTCGTTGGTCGACGTGCTCGGTGAGATTCGGGATAAGAACTACTCGCAGTTCCCGGTCTATAATCATGACGGGTCGTGGCGCGGATTATTGACGAAAAAAGGAGTGACCAGTTGGCTCGCCGAAACGGTCGACGGGCCTCGTGTGTCACTCGAAGGCGTGCAGGTCAAGCACGTGCTCCATCACGACCCGCACCTGCGACGGTATCGGTTTATCGCGAAAGAGACGTCGGTCATCGAGGCGCATCATCATTTCATCAACATGAAAGACGGGGTCCGGCTCGATGCCTTATTGATTACCGAGACAGGACAAGAAGATGAACCTTTGCTCGGGATCATCCGGCCGCAAGATATTTTATACGTCATCGGTTGAGGCGCCGTGCTCGATGGCGACCTCATATTGGGTGACCGTGTTTCCAAGGACGATGGGCTTCACTTCAGAAGTGCCGTCGTCCCGTTTTTTATGGGCATGTTTATACGCTCCGCTATCACGCCAATTTTCGAAGCTCGCCGCATCGCGCCACGTCGTCATGATGACGACTTGATCTTTCGTCTCGTCCGACGTATCGGTCAACACTTGCATCCGAACGAACCCATCCATCGACTCGATGCCTTTCGTCGTCTGGAAACGGGCCGTGACCGCAGCGACTTTCCCTTTTTCAACGTCTAGTTTGTTCATGACAATCCACATGCACATGTCCTCCTCTGCGATATCGTACGCGTCCATTATACCTTGAACGCATTCAATGAATCGCTCGAGATGCTCGCGTCAACGTTTCGCCCACCAGTCCTCGAACGTCCAGTTTTGTTGTTTGATTATCGTCGCTTCTTTTACACCGACATAACGAAGATGCCACGGTTCATAATTGTAGCCGGTGATTTTCTCTTTGCCTTTCGGATAGCGAACGATGAACCCGTAACGGTGTGCCTGTTGGAGCATCCATTTTCCTTCAGGGGTTTGGTCGAACGAGGCATAGAGCCCCATCCGCATCCGCGCACTCGTCATATCGACGGCGAGTCCGGTCTGATGTTCGCTATGGCCGGGACGGGCGACATATTTTGAGGCGTATGCCGTGCCGCGGGTATTGACCCAATACGTGTAAAGCGATTTTTGCGTGGCATAGGAGCGATAGGCGCTGAGCGCATACAGCGTATGTCCTTCTTTTCGACCGGCATAATAGAGACGAGCGAGGGCGTGAGCGGCTTCAGCGGCCATGAGGGTGCGCTCGCTTCCTTTTGTATAGACGGTCGGGATGGTCAACGTGACGAGTTGACGAGAGCGATACGTGCTCGATAGTCCGTGTTGTTTATTGACGAGTCGAAGCCGTTCTGTAGCCGTAAGTGTTGGGATCCCGGCTTTCAAATTACTAGACGGAGTGTAGTAGCGTGTGCCATTGATGTAGACGTTCGACCAGCTTCGGTTGTAGGTCGTGTAGCGGACAGGCGTATTGGTCAAAAGCGTCTTGGCGACCGGAGACGATTGCATCGCCCGCCAATACAATTTCGTCGTCTTGATGGTATAGCCTGGCTGAGGTGAAGGCGTCGCGGCAAAGGTGGACGTGGTGGGGAAGACGAGCAACAGGACGAGGAGTACACGGATGAGCTTCACAGGAAAGACCCCCTTTTTGCTGGATAGTCTTCTTTTCCCGGTTTTTAAGGGGATGAAAAGAAGAGAAATTAGGGAATAGTGAACAGGACTGTCTCCGCCTCTTGACCTGCTTTCTGTACTGCGCGAGCCCGATGTGATGGAGAGCGGGAAGTAGTACACTGGATGTAAGAGAATGGTTGAGACTAGAAAGGAGTGAGCGTATGGAACTCATTTTTGGTTTACCGTTATTGTTGCTCGTCTTGTTCTTCGCCTTTTTGTATTTCAACATCAAAGGGTTATCGAACATGTGGAAAGACTATGATCGGACGAAATCGATGATGCCGCTCGGGTTCTTTATCGTCGGGATTATCGGGATCTTCACCGGCGTTTGGACGTGGCTCGTCATCTTGATCTACTATGCAGTCCGTCCGAAAGCCTGACCTGACACCGTGTGCGAAAGCGCATGGTGTTTTTTTGTTATACTGGGGGTGAGGTGTTGTCATGGAGAAATTGATCAAGGCGTGGTTCATCATCACGCTCATAACGTTTGTATTATTCAAACTCGGCGAGACGATGACTGCCGCCTATACAGAAACGGCGGGTGAAGGGAATCCCTACGTGCTCGTCTTGCTCATCGGTTGGCCGTTCGTCCTGTTGTTCATCTGGATTACGATTCGGCTTGCTCGGCGTGCGGTCGAATCAGTTCATCGCCTGGGACGAGTCGGTCTTTTAGCCGGGAGCCTCGTGATGGCTGGAATCGGTCTATATATCAACGCCGGTCAAGCGGCTTCGCTCCGGGCTGGAATCCGTGCTTCTGAGAATGCGGCGTACGCATCAGGATGGAACCAGTTCACGAACATCATTTATGCGAACCAATTGACGTTTTTCGTCTTGACGGTCAGTTGCATGGCAATCGGGGTAACGTTTTCCTTCGTCACGCGAAAACAAACGAACGAGGAACGGCTCAACTAGCCGTTCCTCGTTCTTGTTCACTGCAATTTGTTTTGATAGAGACGAGCGTACCGGTCGGCCGCGATGATGGCATCGGCCACTTGTTCAGCGGTCACATCGAACCCACTATGAATCGTCTCACCTTCCGCCGTTGCCGCTTGACCGACTTTTAGGATGTCTTCACGGGAAGCGTCTTTCAACTTCACGTCTTCGAGTGTGACCGGCAACTCGAGCGCCATATACAAGGCGACGTAGCGGTCGAACTCTTCCTGCGTTCGGCCTTCGAGCGCAAGTTGGACGAGTGTGCCGAACGCGACTTTTTCCCCGTGCGTCAAATGGTGGATGTCTCCGTGGAGGGCGGTGAAGCCGTTATGAATGGCGTGGGCCGCTGCGAGCCCGCCGCTTTCAAAACCGAGACCACTTAGAAGTGTATTCGCCTCAACGACGGACTCGAGTGCCGGAGTGACGACTTTGGCCTTCACCGATTCATAAGCAGGGATTCCGTAATCGAATAGCACCTCTTCGCAGCGTTTGGCGATGGCTTCCGCCGCAATCGTCGGGACACCACCCGCCATCGTTTTGCCGCCGAAGGCGAGGACGCTCCGGACTTCGACCCATGTCGCGAGCGCATCAGCAATCCCCGAGGCGAGGAATCGGGCCGGGGCCTCGGCGATCAATTTCGTATCGACGAGGACCAAATCCGGGTTCTTTTTATAGAAGCGATAGCTTTCAAAGTTTCCTTCATCCGTATAGATGACGGACAAGGCGCTCGTCGGGGCATCCGTTGAGGCGATGGTCGGGACGATGACGATGCGGGCATCGAGTTCGTCGGCGACAGCTTTCGCCGTGTCGAGCGTTTTTCCGCCGCCCATTCCGATGACGAAAGCAGTATGGCTCTCTGCTGCCGCTTTGGCGATCCGTTCAATCTCGTGACGTGACGCTTCCCCGACAAAATCGGCCTTTTCTGCGTTCACGCCACTCGACTTGAGTGAATCGGTCACCCGTTCCCCAATCAAGCGCCAGACGATGTCATCGGCAATCAAGAGAGCCTGTGATCCAAAATGGCTAACGTGTTCCCCGATGCGATCGATTGTATTTTTTCCTTGCACGTACTTGGCCGGACTGATAAATACGCGTTCTGACATATTCAACATCCTTTCTAAAGTAACAGTGACGACAGGACAACAGTAGGTTTGTTCCCGATACAGCCCCTCCTTCAAACAGTCCTACATGTGACATCTCGGTGAAACTGTTTTGGACTTCCTTCACAACCCGCCAATAATCACGAGTACCACAATCAAAGCGACGACGGCAAGAAATCCCCAGTCGAGTACATGCTTCATCACGGTCGTTCCCTCCTGCCAGCTGATGAGACCAGTATAGATGGTGGATTGATTTCTGCCGTTCTAAAAATAGGACCGGGTCAAAAAAAGAGTAGCGTTAAGGGTTACAAGGTTTGAATGAACTCACAGCGGGAACAACTCTTTCGTATGCTTAATTTAGAAGGAGGAATTTGCAATGTCTAAACATGTACTGATTGTCACGACTTCTGCGAATCAATTAGAGAACGGTCACGCGACAGGGCTTTGGCTCGAGGAGTTTGCTGCACCGTATCTTCAATTCGAGAAACAAGGTTATAAAGTCACAGTAGCGAGCATCGAAGGTGGAGACGTGCCAATCGATGCGAACAGCCTAGAAGGCGATTTGCCGCAAGAGGTGTTGGACACGAAGCACCTGTTGAAAGATACGGCGCGACTCGATCAAGTGGCCGATGACACGTATGACGCAGTCTTCCTTCCGGGAGGACACGGTACGGTCGTTGATTTCCCGAACAGTGAAACGTTACAGCGTGTCATCCGTGATACGTATGAAGGCGGAAACGTCGTCGCGGCCGTCTGTCATGGACCGATTGGACTCGTCAACGTTAATTTGAGCAACGGCGATCCGCTCGTCAAAGACAAGCGCGTGACAGGATTCACGGATGCCGAGGAACGCGAGATGCAGCTTGACTCAGCGGTACCTTTCCTCCTTGAATCGGCGATGCGCGAGCGCGGTGGAAAATTTGATGGCGCAGACAACTGGGCTGTCAACGTAACGGTCGACGAACGTCTCGTTACCGGACAAAATCCGCAATCTTCAGAACAAGTCGGGGCAGAAATCGTCAAATTGCTCGGATAATCCCACAGACAGCTTAGGTTACTCCTAAGTTGTCTTTTTTTCGGACATATGTCCTTTTCAAGCCTTCTCATCTCACGTAAAGTCAGACGAGGAGATAGGAGGAAATCGGATGGGTCTGTTATTTGCCGTGCTTTCGGGCACGTTCATCGCATTGCAAGGGATTTTTAATGCCAAGCTCGGCTACGCGGTCGGTGCTTGGATGTCGGTCACGGTCGTTCACCTCGTTGGTCTTGTACTTGCTCTTCTCATTTATGCGTTCAAGCGGGATGCAGACATGACGGCGTTTCGACGCGTACCTTGGTACTATAGCTTGGGCGGTCTGTTCGGGGTGTTTGTCGTTTTCGGAGAACTGACCGCTATTCAACAGCTCGGTGTGACTTGGGCGATCTGCGTCTTGCTCGTCGCCCAATTGATCGGGGCGTTTTTGATTGATGTGAACGGATGGTTTGGTGTGAAACGGAAACCGCTCAACCAAGGTCAGCTCACAGGACTTGCCTTGATGGTCGCCGGGATTGGCATTTACACGTTCACGTAAGGGGGAGACGGATGAAAGTAGAGACAGCACTAGAACGACTCGGGTGGGCCCACCTGTTCTCGGAACAAACATTAGAGGCATCGACGATTGTGACGTATCCGTCCGGAGCGATGCTCTGCACGAACGATAACCCGATCGAGTCTCTCTTCGTCGTGTTAGAAGGGCGTGTCAAAATCTATACGTTGAGCGAGGAAGGCAAGTTGCGCTTGCTCCGTTTAAAGATGGCCCCGACATTGATTGGGGATATCGAATACGCCAGCGGACGCAACGTACTCCACACGGTCGAGGCGGTCGGGGCAGTAACCTGTCTGCGCGTGCCGTTTGATGTGCTCCGCACGCATAACCGAACGATCGAGTTCACGGAGCATCTTCTGCGCGGCGTATCTGAGAAACTGTTCATCGAGGCAAATGCCTCGTCGAACCATCTCATGTCGACACTCGAAGAACGATTGGCGGGATATCTCGTCTCGCTCAGCGAATCAGGGAACGACTTGTTCCAAGACGAGATGAGTCAGTTGAAACGAAAAGAAGTGGCGGAATGGCTCGGGACGAGTTATCGTCATTTGAATCGGACGTTACAATCGTTCGCGGATGAAGGGCTCGTCGAAAAGACGCGGACAAAAGTAACGATTTTAGATGCGACTCGATTAAAAGAACGTGCCAATGGCATGTTGTACGAATAAGGAGGCAACTCATGATAGTAGGAATCATCTGTTCGGCGGTAGCCGGCGCATTCATTAGTGTACAAGCTGCAGTCAATGCCAAAATGAACGCCCATCTGGGGGCATGGGCGACAACGGTGCTCGTCTTCATCGTCGGCTTGCTTGGATCGCTCGTCCCACTCGCTTTGTTCGGTGGTAATGTTCACGGCGTATTCGAAATCTCGCCGATATACGCGCTCGGTGGGTTGCTCGGGGTCGGTGTCGTCTTCTGTGTGATGCGAAGCATTCAATTGCTCGGACCGACGCTATCGGTGTCCATCATTCTCGTATCTCAGTTGATATGGGCGCTCGCCGTCGACCTAACGGGAGCGTTCGGGATGCAACAGTTGTCACTGTCCCCAGGGCAGGTCATCGGGTTGATGGTGTTGCTCTTAGGCGTCATCGTCTTCAAACAATCTCAAGCGGCGGCCCTGCATCAGGAAGCCGCACCCGAAGCCACTTCACATTGAAGGGGCTTTTTTCTCGAGTGAAACGGGTACAGGTGAATAACAAATCTCTGATATGATGAGATTGTAGTACGAAATATACGCAGAGGTGATGAAAACAGTGGATTCTTCCATAGTGATCGATTTACTGATCGTTTTATTCTTGATCGTGTTGAACGGGATTTTCGCGATGACGGAAATCGCACTGATCTCGTCCAAACCGGCCAAACTTGAAGTCGAGGCGAGCCGTGGTAAACGCAGTGCCGAAATCGCACTCAAGTATTCAAAAGATCCGACCGACCTGTTATCGACGGTCCAAGTCGGAATCACGTTGATCGGGATCATCAACGGGGCTTACGGGGGTGCGCGTTTCTCGGCGCCGCTCGCCGATGTGTTCGCCAATCTTGGCATGAGTCCCCAGTACGCACCGACCGTCGGTTACGTCGTCGTCGTCACGATTATTACGTATTTGTCGCTCATCATCGGTGAGCTCGTGCCGAAACGGATTGCGCTCGTGGCTCCGGAAAAAGTCACGATGGCGATCATTCCGGCACTCGACTTATTTAGTAAAGTGATGCGACCGTTTATTTGGATTTTGTCGAAGTCGACACTCTTCCTTTTCAAATTGCTGGGCTTGAAAGCGGAGCAGTCGAGTGGTGAGACCGAGCTCGAAATCAAGCAACTCTTGTTCGAAGGAGCCCAGCAAGGGGCATTCGCACACGAGGAAGTGCAGCAGGTCGAGCGTGTGTTTGCGTTCCATGACCAGCTGATTTATGAATTGATGCAACCGCGGACGACGCTGGAATGGGTCGACCTTGAAGACGATATGGACGATATCAAGAAATCGATTTATGAGAGTAAACACAATAAACTCCCGGTCGGGCGCGATACGCTCGACGAGTTCGTCGGTTATATCGATGTCCGTGACATTTTGACATTATCGACGCTTCGGGAGCCCTCACAAATTTTGAAGCGAATCAAACAACCACTCATCGTCCCAAAACAGCGAGAAGCGAGCCAAGTGTTGCAGATGATGCAAAAGAATGGCGTCGAAATCGCCTTCGTGCTCGATGAGTACGGCGGATTCCTCGGGATGGTCACATTGTTCGATATTCTAGAAGAAATCGTCGGCGAAGTGATGATTGAAGAAGAGACACCGGAAGTCGTGCGCCGTGAAGACGGTTCGTACTTGGCCGATGGTTTGCTCGGGATTGAGGATTTGAAGCGGACGTTCGGAATTCGAGACAATCGTTTTGATGAAGGGCGTAACTCGTATCATACTCTTGCCGGACTTGTTATTTATGCGCTCGGCGATTTCCCGAAACGGGGAGACGTTGTCGAAGCATATGGTCTTCGATTCGAGGTCGTCGATATGGACGGCAAACGTGTTGACCAAGTGCTCGTATCGATGTTGCCTGAACAAACAAAAGAAGACTGACGCCGCTGCGTCAGTCTTCTTTTTTAGGCGCGTTCCATGTCTCGAATGCCGCCTGCATGAGGACGCGGGCGGTATGAAGCATCGCCCGTTCGTCCACATCGAAGCGGGGATGATGATGAGGGAAGACGGCACCGACTTCCGGGTTACCGGCTCCGGTGAAGAAGAAGCTGCCCGGTACGTGTTGCATATAATAGGCAAAATCTTCTCCGACCATGAGCGGGGACATTTCGATGACGCCATCGGTGCCAACGACGCGAGCGGCGCTGCGACGGACGTGATCGGTCTCGATGGGATGGTTGATCACGGCGGGGTAGCCCCGGATATAGTCGAGCTCGTAGTGCGCTTCGCTCGCCGAACAGATATGGGCGATAGTCCGCTCCATCTCGGCGATGATGCGTGTTTGCGTCTCCGGTGTGAACGTCCGTACCGTGCCAGACAGCTTCGCTTCATCGGCGATGACGTTGAACGCCTGACCGGCAACGAACGTGCCGACAGTTAAGACGGCCGGTTCGAGCGGATCGATGCGACGACTGATGACTTGTTGCAACTGGCTGACGATATTCGTTCCGACCATGACGGCATCGACCGTGTGTTGCGGGATGGCCCCGTGACCACCTTTGCCTTTGACGGTCAGTTCGAAGCGGTCAGCCGCGGCCATGATCGGTCCCGTCTTCACACCAATCGTCCCGTATGGAAGCGGGGTCCAAATATGAGAGCCGTAAATATAATCGACACCGTCAAGACACCCATCTTCGATCATCGGTTTGGCCCCACCTGGCGCGAGTTCTTCCGCGAACTGGTGAATGAGGACGACATCTCCCGGAAGGTCGATTTCCGTGAGTGCTTTCGCAAGGACGAGCAACGTCGCCGTATGCGCATCATGACCGCAAGCGTGCATCGAGCCATTCACTTTCGAACGGTACGGGACGTCCTTTAAATCTTGAATCGGCAAGGCGTCAAAGTCGGCCCGAAACGCGATGGTCGGGCCTTCGCCGCCATGAATCCGTGCGACAACACCGTTGCCACCGACATGTTCGCGCACATCGAGGCCGAGGTCGCGCAAATAAGCTGCAATCGTCTGAGGTGTCTCTCGTTCTTCGAATGAAAGTTCGGGATGTTGATGGAAGTGGCGGCGGAGCGTCACCATCTCGTCGTATAGCTCAGTCAAGCGTGAATCGAGGTCAGTCACAAGCATGATTTACACTCCTGTCCGTTGATCATTTTTGGTTGAAGCAAGGTCCATACGTCGTGTGAATTCAAATCGTCGAGAATCGGACGATGTAATAAGGTTTGCGCTTCGTCAGCCGTCACCCATCTGGCATCACTGTGCTCCTCGGAGAGGGTGACGGTCGTCGCGACCGGGTGAGCTAAGTACGTCATGATGACGACTTGACGATCCGGGGCGGTCAAAAACGTCGTGGCGTACAACAATTGCTGGACCGCCACATGCAAACCGGCCTCTTCGAACACTTCCCGTTCAAGAGCGTGTTCGAGCGACTCGCCAAAGTCGAGTTTGCCTCCGACGAGTTCCCACGTGCCGGGATTGACCTCGTCATCATCAGCTCGTTTGATGATGAGCATGTGGTCGTCTTGCACAATCACCGCTTTCACGGCAACAACGATGGTAGGAACGGACATGATGACACTCCTTTGTATGAATTCGTGAGAGAACCCACAGCATATATGAATCATTTTCTACATATTCCCTAAGTTATGCTTATGGTATACGACAAAAGGGAATTAATACAGGAGAAAATCATGAAATGAGGTGTCGAAATGGGTTGGATTATCGCAATCGGTATCATCGTTGTCTTGGCGTTCATCTATTTTTCGATGTACAACGGACTCGTCAAATATCGGAACTGGGTCGACGAGGCGTGGGCACAGATTGATGTGCAGCTGAAACGGCGTTACGATTTGATTCCGAACTTGGTCGAAACGGTAAAAGGCTATGCCAAGCATGAGCAAGAGACGCTCGCAAAAGTTGTTGAGTTACGGAATCAACTCGGTTCGAAGACGAGCCGTCAAGAACAGATGGAAGTGAACGATCAATTGAGCGGCGCATTGAAGAATTTGTTCGCGCTTCGGGAGGCATACCCAGATTTGAAAGCGAACGAGAATTTCAAGATGCTCCAAGAAGAATTGACGCAGACGGAGAATAAAGTCGCCTATTCACGGCAGTTATATAACAATACGGTCATGAAATATAACACGAAAGTCGAATCGGTCCCGACGAACATCATCGCCTCCGTCCATAATTTCGAAAAACGCGACATGCTCGAAGCACGTGAGGAAGAACGCGAAAACGTGCGAGTCTCATTCTAATGGATTGGGGTGGCGACGATGATCCTGTATGAACAAATTCGTAAAAATAAAATCAAAACCGTGTTCATCGTGGCCGGATTCGTCCTTCTCGTCTTGGCCGTTGGAGTGGTCATCTCATATTTGAACTATGGTGATCCGCTCCCAGGCCTCATCTTCACTCCGGTGTTCTCGTTGTTTTATATCGGGATTGTCATCATGTCGAGCACGAACATCGTCATGAAGATGAACCATGCCCAAGAAATCACCTCGGTCGACCAGCACCGATTTCTGTGGCATACGGTTGAGAACATGGCCATGGTCGCGCGTGTCCCGATGCCGCGCATCTTTATCATCAACGATGCGTCACCGAATGCGTTCGCGACCGGCCTGAAACCAGAGAAAGCGGCCGTCGCCGTGACGACCGGACTGCTCGATCAGTTGACGCGAGAAGAAGTCGAAGGCGTCATCGCCCATGAAGTCGCCCATATTAAAAATTACGATGTGCGATTGGCGACGGTGACGCTCGCCCTCGTCTCGGTCATCGCCATCATGAGCGATATCGGCTCACGGATGCTCTTCTTCCGAAGTGTCGGTGGACGCCGTGACAACAACCAAAACCCGATTTTTATGATCGTCGGGCTGGTGTTATTGATTCTTGCGCCGCTCATCGCCACGCTCGTCAACTTGGCCATCTCGCGAAATCGCGAGTTTTTGGCGGATGCGAGCGGGGCCGAGTTGACGCGTAATCCGGATGCGCTCGCGTCGGCGCTAGAGAAAATCGCGAATATCCAAACACCGGTGAAGGAAGCCTCTCGCGCCTCGGCGTCGCTCTACTTTTCAGACCCGCTTAAGAAAAAGCTGAGCGGTCTGTTCTCGACGCACCCGAACCCGGCTGAACGGATTGCCAGACTTCGCAGTATGTAGCCTATAACGAAGGCCCTCTTTTTAGAAGAGGGCTTTTTTGTACGTGAATAGGACCAACTCATTTCGCAAATCCAGTTTGTATCAATATTAAATGGGAATGATAGTAAAAAGAGGATGAAATGGAGGAGATTCCATGTTTGAGTCGGCACTCGAGTTAGGCATTGTCCTATTTTTATTGATTTATTCCATCACGGTTTCGCTCATGTTGATGTCAGTCAAAAAGAAGAGCTGAGTGAACGACAATTTTATTAACATATGAGCCAAGACGGCAAAAAGCCACCTCGTGCGCGAGGTGGCTTTCGTCAGTTACCCGGCGCGATGGCTCCGGAGTTTTTCAATCTCTTCGAGGACGAATTGGACGTTCGTTCCGACGATGACTTGAATGTGGTTCGGGCTGACAACCTTGATACCAGGGATGCCCGCTTTCTTGATTTGGGCTTGGTCGACCGTATCCATGTCTTTCACATCGACGCGGAGGCGCGTGACGCATGACTCGATGCCTGTGACGTTTTGATCGCCACCGAGACCATCGTAAATCATCGCTGCCATCGCTGAATATTGACCGCCGGCAGCGACTGGAGCCGTTTTTGTTTCGCCTTCAGGAGTCGTTTCCGTTGCGACCGCGTCAACCGCTTCGTCTGATTCACGACCTGGTGTTGCCAAGTTGAGCTTGACGATCATGAAGCGGAAGATGACGTAGTAGATGGCACCGAAGACGAGACCTTGAACGAGCAACATGTACGGCTGGTTCGCGAGCGGTAACCGTGAGCTGAGGACAAAGTCGACAAGACCGGCGCTGAAGCCGAATCCGGCCGTCCATTGGAACGTCGCCGCGATGAAGAGGGAAACCCCTGTCAAGACCGCGTGGACGAGGTAGAGAACTGGTGCGAGGAACATGAACGAGAATTCGAGCGGTTCCGTGACACCTGTGAAGAACGATGCGAACGCTGCGGCGAGAAGGAGCGAGGCCGCTTGTTTTTTACGTTTTGTTTTCGCTGTATGGTACATGGCGAGGGCTGCTGCCGGAAGACCGAACATCATAATCGGGAAGAACCCGGCTTGATAGCGTCCAGTAATCCCTTTCACACCTTCACCTGACCAGAAGTTACCGATATCGTTAATGCCGGCCACATCGAACCAGAATACCGAGTTCAAGGCGTGGTGAAGACCAGTTGGGATTAACAGACGGTTGAAGAAGCCGTAAAGGCCTGCCCCGATTGCACCCATTTTAGAGATCGTTTCCCCAAATCCGACGAGTCCTGTGTACACAACCGGCCAGACGAAGTAAAGGGCGACCGAGACGAGGATCATCGAGAATGCCGTCATGATTGGCACGAGACGCTTCCCACTAAAGAAGGCGAGTGCATCTGGTAGCTTCACATGACTGAAGCGGTTGTACATTTGAGCGGCGACGATACCTGACAAGATACCGACGAACGCGTTGGCAATCTTACCGAACGCTGGGTTGACGGCTTCGACGTCGACACCTTGGAACAAGGCGACCGTTGCCGAAGATAAGAGTGTCGTGACCGTGAGGAAGGCGACAAGTCCGCTTAGAGCGGCTGAGCCGTCACGGTTTTTCGCCATCCCGAGGGCGACCCCGACTGCGAAGAGAATTGGAATGTTATCGATGATGGCTGCACCGGCTTTGATCAAGAATGCGGCAGCGATGTTTTCAGAACCCCAGCCGACCGGGTCGATCCAGTAACCGATCCCCATGAGAATGGCAGCTGCAGGAAGTACGGCAACCGGCAACATGAGGGAACGTCCGAGACGTTGTAAAAAGTTCATCATTGTGAATGTCCTCCTTTTTGATGGTGTTGATCTTGCAGGCGTTGAATGTGGAGCGTGATGTAACCAAGCTCTGATTCGGGCAAGACGATGCCGTATAAGTCTTCCATTTCGTTTGCGACGTCAGACGCACATGCATAGGCCGACGAGAACTTCGTTTGAATCATGAGAAGCATATCTTCGTCGATCGTATGGTGATCGTAATGGTTGACCCGATCCATGACGAATCGTAAATGAGTTAATAAGCGTTGATAGGATAAGTCATCTTCTTCTATAGATAGATCGAGTCGTCTCGAAATCGATTGAATCATGTCACGTACGATTGTCGTCTGTTTGACCGTCTTGCGTAAATCACCTCCCTTCACTTTTAGTGTATGGATATGCAGCGCGATAAAGGCCGCCTCATCTTTCGGCATCTTCACGCCGAGTTTGTCCTCGATGAGGTGAAGCGCCCATAACCCGATTTCGTATTCGTTGCGATATAAAATCTTAATCTCGTTCAACAGTTTGTTCCGGAGCGAGATTCCTTCTTGCTCGCGCTCGATGGCAAACGAGATATGATCGGTGAGCACGATATGGATGTGTTCGTTGAACGTCGTCTCGAGCCGTTTTTCCGCATGCGAAATGATTTCTTCTGAAATCGTGAAGTGCTCAATCGGAATCCGTGTCAGCAGTTGTTGAAACTTATCATTCTCCGACATGACGAACAGCTTTTCCACCTTATGCGGATTGACGATATCGTTGCGAGCCTTCCTGAACGCGACGCCTGGTCCGATGGCGATCTTCTCTTCGCCCTCGTCCGAGACGATGACCGCGTTGTTGTTTAAAATCTTTTTAATTTTTAACATGTGTCCTCCTAACGAGGAGTCATTTTTCCGCTTGAGCGACGACGGTTTTCCCGGGAAGCGATGGGCCTCCTGCATGGAACGAATACGGGTGCTCTAACGTGCTCCCGTTTGTGATGACCATCGGAGTGACCGTGTCTTTACCGGCTCGCTGAATTTGTTCCAAGTCGGCCGTCAAGAGTGGCTGTCCGGTCGTCACCGTGTCACCGACTTTGACGTGGACGTTGAATGGGCTACCCGCAAGTTCGACCGTATCGAGTCCGACATGAATCAAAATTTCAGCTCCGTCTCCCGAACGGATACCGATCGCGTGCTTCGTCGGTGCGACCTGAATGATGGTTCCATCTACCGGTGCGACGACCGTTCCGTCCGTCGGCATGATGGCAATCCCGTCGCCCATCATCTTCTCGCTAAAGACGGGGTCGGTCACTTCCTCAAGTGGAATGATGTCTCCTTCCATGGGTGCGTAAAGTGTCAGTGTATGTCTCTTCATCCACTTATTCAATAACATAATCAAATCATCCTTTCGCTTGAAAAATGATTGTGAAAAAACAAAACAGGCATGGAGTATAGACGGGTGGCGTGAGCCTTTCGTCTTACCCCATGCCTGATCGAATCAGTCACATGTGATCATTATTCGTTTCGTCACCCTCAAGATAGCACGCCGATGTATAGATATCAAGACCTAATTTGAAAGCGTTCTCTAGAAATTTTACTTCTTCGAAAATCTGTTGTATAGTTAGGGCGAAACTGAATGAGAAAGGTGTTGCATGTTAATGAGTGAGGTTGTATCTGCCTAACGAACTGAAAAATGTTGGATGACGTGTCTTTTTGTCATGCCTTCATGTTCTGTTACAGATACCGCCCTTCATAAACTGCCAGACACCGGTCTGTCTTTTTGCGTTGGTCGTCATCGGCCGACGCTTTTTGTTTGCGCGGTATCTCCATCACAAAATAAGGAGACTCCATCATGAATGAACAAACATTAGACAAACTACAATATAACGACTTGATTCATCACGTCGAACGATATTGCATCAGCGGATTCGGACGCAACTTGTTACGAAACCAGCGTCCGACGAGCCATCTGCAAACGGTGAAAAAACGGCTTCAAGAGACATCGGAAGCACGCGCGATTCTCGACGCGACGTCACACGTCCCCTTTATCGGGGTATCCGATATGGAACCGCTCATCGGTAAAATCAGCCGTGGCATCCAGCTCGAGGCAAGCGAACTCGAAGCCGTCGCCGAATTTTTCCGCGGGGCCCGTAAACTGAAGCGGTTCATGGCCGAGCAGGCGTTCTTTGCCCCGCTCTTGTCCCTTTACGCGGATGAGATGAGCGAGTGGCGCAGCATCGAGGAAGACATCGTCCAATCGATTCGCGGGGGACGGGTCGTCGACGAGGCGTCCAAAGAATTGAAACGCGTTCGCAAACAAATCGACATTCTCGAAGGACGGATCGAGGAGCGGTTGAGCAAGTTCTTGAAGAGCGCCGCAAACCGGGAAGCGATTCAAGACGGCTTTGTGACGAAGAAACAAGACCGATTCACAATTCCAATCAAAGCGTCATATAAACATAAAGTCGCTGGGGCAATCATCGACACGTCGAGCCGAGGGACGACGGTCTTCATCGAACCAGAGGCGGTCGCGAAGTTGAACGCGGAACTCGTCGTCAAACGAACGGAGGAAGCGGTCGAAATCTATCAAGTGCTCGCCACGCTCACCGGCATGGTGGCGGAAGCGTTGCCGACCATCGAGGCGACGCTTGATGTCATCGCCCAATACGACATGGTGTTCGCGAAAGGGAAGTATAGCCAAGCCATCGATGGCATCGCCCCTCGCGTGAACGCTGTCGGGAAAATCCGTTTGAAACAAGTCCGCCATCCGCTCCTCGAACGGGCGGTCCCCCTCGACTTCTCGCTCGGGGACACGTACCGCGGTCTGATCATCACCGGACCGAACGCCGGCGGGAAGACGGTCGTCTTGAAGACGATCGGTCTGCTCAGTTTGATGACGATGAGCGGGCTTCATATCCCGGCCCATCCGGACACGGACATCTCGACGTTTGACGACGTATTCGTCGATATCGGGGACAACCAGGATATGGGGTCGGCGCTCAGCACGTTCTCGGCCCATATGCATAACGTGGCGAACATCATGCAGAAGGCCGGGAAACGGTCGTTACTATTATTCGATGAGATTGGAAGCGGGACCGAGCCGAACGAGGGAGCGGCCCTCGCCATCGCGATTTTGGAAGAGGCATATAAGCGCGGCTGTCTCGTCGTCGCCTCGACCCATTACGGCGAAATCAAAGCGTACTCCGAGACGCATCCGGACTTCATGAACGCGGCCATGCAGTTCGACCCGGAAACGCTCGAACCGAAGTATCGGCTGTTGATTGGGCAGTCCGGCGACAGCAACGCCTTATTCATTGCCCGGAAAATGAAATTGCCCGAATCGATTTTGAAGCAGGCGGCCCGCTATATGCACGACAAGACGTACGACCAGTCGCTCGTCGATCCGGCACGTCTGACGCAAGCAGTCGTCTCATCCGTCATCGAACCAGATCAAGTTCTGTCAAAAGGGGACCGGATCCGTCTGCTCGAGACGAATCAAGTCGGACTCGTCTATGCGATGGACGCATCGTTGCGCCAAGTCACCGTGTATGTCGACGGTGTCTTCAGCGAGCATCCGCTCCGTCGGGTTCGGCGTGAGGCGAAAGCGCTCGACTTGTATCCAGCTGGTTATGACCTGGAAACGTTATTCATCGATTACCGGGACCGGAAAGAAGCGCATGACTTTGCTCGCGGTTCGAAGAAGGCGCTCCGTCGCGTCGAGAAAGAGATTCGGGCGCGGCAACGTGCCGAACGAGGCGAATGAGTGTATCCGGGAGGACACTCGGGTAAGGAACAAGGACCGGGAGTCATCACGTACAGTACGGCTTTCGGGTAACGTGTCGGAGGTGACTGGATGTTTTGGTTAAGCTTGTTGTTCGCCATCGGATTTGCCTTGATTCACTACTTTTCAGGACAGTTGATTCACGTGCGCGAGACGCCGCGGAGCCGGTTTCTGTCACTCGCCGGCGGTGTCGCCGTCGCCTATGTGTTTCTACACCTTTTACCTGAGCTGAACGAATATCAACGCGAGCTCGAAGGACATCTCGAGAGCGGACTGTTCGCCTCGATCGAGAATCATATCCTCGTCGTCAGCATGCTCGGTCTGGCCGTGTTTTATGGCTTGGAACGGTTGGCCACGCAAATGAAACGGCGTGGCAACGGCAGCGTTTTTTGGATTCATATGGCGTTGTTCATCGTCTACAACTTCAGCATCGGCTACGTGCTCGCGGAGAGCGAGTTCGATACGGCATGGGCAATGACACTCTACTTTGTCGCATTAGGGATTCATTTCATCACGGTCGACCAAGGTTTGAGGCACCACCATCGCCAGCAATATGACAGGCGAGGCCGATTGTGGTTGTCGTTGGCCGTGCTTGCCGGGTGGGGCGTCGGCGTATTTTCCGCGCTCCATGAAGTGACGCTGTCGATGATTGTCGCGTTCTTGGCCGGTGGGATTATTTTGAACGTCATGAAGGAAGAGTTGCCGGAAGAGCGGGACAGCAGTTTCCGCGCCTTTGCCGTTGGGCTTATCGGATACGCTCTGCTGTTATTGGCCATATGAAAAGGCAACCCTCGTGGTTGCCTTTTTGCTTACAGTGAATTGGTGCTCTGTTTGTCTACATTGTCGTCCGTTGAAGGGACAGCTTCGTCGTTTTGGTTCGGTCCACCGAATTGGCCACCGTGACGAGGACCGTGCCCGTGACGGCCTTTGCCGCCAAAGCCACGCATATCACCCAAGTCTTCGTAACTCGTGACGTCAGCAAAACGTTCTTCGTGGTCGGCAAGAATCGCGTCGGCCTCATCTTGCGTCAAGTCACCGGATTCGATGGCTGCCTCAAGTTTCGCTTCATGAGAAGTGATGATCGCCTCGATGAACTGTTCGATGGTGATTCCTGTTTCTTCCGCGAGTTCAGGAAGCGATTGTCCTTCTTCTCGCGCTGCTTCCACTTCGGCTTCGGTCAAACCGAGCGCCTTGAGCAAAGCGGCCTGCCCGGCTGCCCGGTCACCGAACATGCCCCGCTCGCCGCGTTCTCCGCGTTCGCATTGGGTCGTCGTTTCCGTTCCGTCGGTTGTTGTCGTATCGTTCGTGGCGGCATAGACGCCGGTTCCTGAGACGGCAAGAAGGCCGGCCAGGGCGATGGCTAATTTAGATGTTTTCATATTAATCTCCTCCTTTACTACTTCAAGTGTAGGACGTGGACGTTCAAAAGTTGTGAGGGAGTTGCAAGGTTTCTGCAAATTGTCTTTGGGAAATGATGGGTTCGTTTCGCGATGCGATATAATGGGGTTGGAGGCGATAAAGATGAACGTACTCGTAGTCGAAGATGAACCGAAATTAGCGGACGGGTTCGCCCGCTTTTTAACGTACGCGGGGTTTCATGTCAGTGTGGCCGGTACACTCGCCGAAGCGAAGCAGCAGCTCGAGCAACCGTTCGATGCGGTCCTGCTCGATATTCGTCTGCCGGACGGGGAAGGATGGACGCTCATCCCGAAATTGAAGACGCTCAAGCCGCGGCCGGCCATCATCTTGGCGACGGCACGGGGAGAGGCGGATGACCGTGTGTTCGGCCTCGAGCTCGGGGCCGACGATTATTTGGTCAAACCGATCGTGTTAAAAGAACTCGAAATCCGCTTGAAACGTCTTGTCAAACAGACGGACGAGATTTCGTTCGGCGACATGACGGTGGACGCACGTTCTCGCACGGTGACTGACGCCGGGCAAGCGATTCGGATGACCAATAAAGAATATGAGTTGTTGCTTTACTTCTTGAAACATAGCGGAGAAGCGCTCGATCGCAACCGCCTACTCGACGAGGTGTGGGATTATACGTTCGCCGGGGACACGCGCACGGTCGATACGCACGTCAAACAGTTACGTGACAAATTGCCGACGATGAAGCGGTACTTGAAGACGGTGCATCGCGTCGGTTATCGATTGGAGGAAGTCCGATGAGTCGATTGATGAAGAAGTTGCTCTGGACCGCGATCCTCCCTCTCGTCGTCATGGCGGTGCTCACATTTGGTCTGACATCACTCCTGATTGGGCGTTTCGCGGAGACGGAGAGCTATGACCAACTCGAGCGTGAAGCGGACATCGTGTATGAGGCGCTTGTGGATGGACGCGGCATACCGGGTCAACTCGATGTTCTCGTGTTTCAAGACGGGGAAGCGGTCAATCTTGATCGTGGGGGCAGGATGCGTCGACATATGTCGCCAGGCCTCGATCCAGACTCACTTTCCGAACGAGATGAGGTCAGCGTGAACGGGGCGCGGTTATTGACGTTTCTTCGGGAAGAAGGAGATGTGCAAATCGTGACGTACGCACCCGTCCCGCTGTCGAATCCGCAGTTTCGTCAAATCTACGTCATTCTCGGGAGTGGGTTCTTGCTCGCGCTCATCGTCGCCGTCGGTGTGACGTATTGGATGGGGCGGCGTTTGACGTCCCCGCTCGTCGAGTTGAAGCAGGCGACCGCAGCCATCATGTCGGGTCGGCATGACATCACACTACCGCCTGTCACCGACGACGAGATTGGAGATTTGACGGAAGCGGTCCGTCAGATGAATACATCACTCGAAGAGAAAGAACGGATGCAAAATACATTCATCTCAGGGGTTACGCACGATGTCCGGACCCCGCTTGCCATCGTCCGGAACGAGGCCGAAATGCTTGAACTCGGTGTCGTCAAACAAGAAGATGTGGCGACGACGGGTCGAAGTTTAACCGAGGAAGTCGATCGGATCGATCGGCTCGTCAGTCAGATGCTCGAATACTCCAAACTATCCGCGGGCAACGTGACACTTTCGCTCGAATCCATTCGTTTGGATGCATTGATCAAAGAGACTGTCTCGCGGATGGATGAATGGTTCCGTCATAAGGAAGTGACGGTCACACTTGAACTCGTCGAGGACGCGGTCGTCCAGGCGGACCGATTGGCGATGGAGCGTGTGCTGTCGAACTTTCTTCAGAACGCGTATCACGCCAGTCCACTAGGAGGTGTGATCACGATCAGGCTCTCCGAGCGACGGCTTGAAATCGAAGACGAAGGGCCGGGCATTGCCGAGACGATGCGCGCCAACATCTGGGATATGTATGTGAAAGGGGACCGTTCGAACGGTCACGGACTTGGTCTGGCCATCAACAAGCTGTTGCTCGAGGCTCAAGGACTCGTTTACGGAGTCGAATCGAGAGAGGGAGAGGGGGCGTTGTTTTGGATCGAATGGGACTAAATTTATTTTTGCGGGGTGTCCGCTTAGAGCGAGATCGGATTGAAAAGCCAGGTTACCCGTTCTCGCTACCGATTTTTGATGGATTTGATGAATTGACGCTGACGAAGCCGGTCACGTTCTTGGTTGGTGAGAATGGGAGCGGGAAATCGACGTTGGTCGAAGGGATGGCCATCGCCGCTGGATTCAATCCGGAAGGCGGCGCGACGACGTTCCGTTTTGAGACCGAGTCGACACATAGCCCGCTGTTCGAAGCGCTTCGTCCGATTCGGGGCGCGTACCGGCCGAAAGACGGATTTTTCCTCCGGGCCGAGACGGCATATCAACTGTCGAGCTATGTGGATGAGATCGCGCGAACGTCGCCCGACCCGGAACGGTTTTATGCGTCCTACGGCGGTCGATCGCTCCATGAGCAGTCGCACGGGGAGGCGTTTTTGTCGCTCATGCTCCATCGTTTCCGAGACGGCGGACTGTATATTTTAGATGAGCCCGAGGCCGCCTTGTCCCCGATGCGGCAGTTGACGATGCTCGCAAGGATGCATGAACTCGTCCAGTCGGGAAGTCAATTCATCATCGCGACCCATTCGCCGATCCTCATGTCGTATCCGGACGCCGACATCCTCCAAGTCGAGACGGGACTCCGGCCGACGACGTTCGATGAACTCGAACACGTCCGTGTCATGCGCGACTTTCTAGCGGCACCGGAACGGATGCAACGTATCCTATTCGAATGAAAAACGGTCACGGTGTAAGCGTTTTATTTTTATGTTGACGTCAAGATTTCAAGGGAGTATGCTAGTAGCGAGAAGAAGAAAATCCACTTTGGGATTGTTACTGGTCAAGCAGGCAAAACCTAAATTGATGCCGATCATCCAGATGTGGGGACCGGTGTGAATTTAGGTTTTTTTCTTTTCAATCGAACTTGAGCGGAGGTGAATTGATTCCATGCAAATTTCAAAAGTGTTCAACAATAACGTCGTGGCCATTCAAGCGAACGGTCAAGAACAAGTCGTCATGGGACGGGGAATCGCGTTCCAAAAGCGTCCAGGCGATGCAATCGATCAAACGCGGATTGAAAAAGTCTTTACGCTCGAGAGTAAAGAAAGCCATGAACGGTTCGTCCATTTTTTGAATGAGATGCCAGCTACCGAGATGGATACGGTCAAAGAAATCGTCAAGCTCGCGGAGACGCGACTCGAGAAGCCGGTCCATGACTCGCTTTATGTGACCCTCGCCGACCACATCCATTTCGCTCTCAGCCGATATCGAGATGGAATCATCATCCGTAACCCGCTCGTTTGGGAAGTGAAGCGGTTTTATGGACCCGAGTTCGCGATCGGGAAAGAAGCGGTCGCCCTGATTAACGACCGGCATGACGTCAAGTTAGACGAGGATGAGGCGGTCGCGATCGCCCTCCATCTCGTCAACGCGACGATGTCGGGTGCCAAAGGTGAGAACTTACATCTCGTCACCGAGATGACGCGTGCCACGCAAGCGATTCTCACCATCATCACGTACCACTTTCAAATCGATTTGGACGAAGAGTCGTACGCCTACTCACGGTTTTTGACCCACTTGAAATACTTCGTCCAACGGCTCGCCTCCGGGGAGAAGATTAAACCCGGCGGTGATGAGACGCTGTTTGAGATGGTGAAGCTGCGCTATCCGGACGCTTATGAGTGTGTCGAGAAAATCGCAGGGTTGATCGCCACGAAGTACAATTACGAGGTCTCGACCGATGAGCGGTTGTATATGATGATTCATATCGAAAACTTAATGAAAGAACGACGATCCTAAGGATGGTTACTGATGATGCAGGCCAAACCTAAATGACGACACCTCCCGTGTGCGTTCATTTAGGTTTTTCTTTTTACCCAAATTGAAGGAGTGAACACTATGAGCCAAACAAAAACGCTCGCGGCGGACATCATTCGTCACGTCGGCGGGAAAGATAACGTCAAAAGCGTGTTCCATTGTGCGACAAGGCTACGTTTTAAATTAAAAGATGAACAGAAAGCCAATCCCGAGGCGTTAAAAAACCATGACGGTGTCATCACGGTCGTCCAAAGCGGCGGTCAGTTCCAAGTCGTCATCGGCAACAACGTCCCTTATGTCTACCAAGACGTGGTCGAGGCGGGCGGATTCCAGACGTCATCGAACGACGATACGGAAAAAACGGACGTCTTTAATCGGTTGATTGATGTGATTGCGGGGATTTTCACCCCGATTCTCGGTCCGATGGCCGGAAGCGGTCTGTTGAAAGGGTTGCTCGCAATTCTCGTCGCCCTCGGCCTGCTCACGCAAGACATGGGCACGTATATTGTCTTGAACGCAGCGGCTGACGCGCTCTTCTACTTCCTACCGGTCATTCTCGGCCATTCGGCAGCGAAGAAGTTTGGCGGCAATCCGTATATCGGGATGATTATCGGGGGTGCGCTCGTCTACCCGGCCATCGTCGCGATGCAAGGAGCGGGCGAGTCGCTCACGTTCCTCACGGTACCGGTCGTCTTGATGAGCTACGCGTCATCGGTCATTCCAATCATCTTAGCAGCGTATGTGTCATCGAAAATTGAGACATTCTTTAACAAACACACGCATGAAGCGGTCCGTAACTTCACGACACCGATGATGGCACTCTTGATCGTCGTCCCGCTCACATTCCTCGCGATCGGTCCGGTCGCGACATACGCGAGCCAAGGACTCGCCGGCGGCTATTCGTTCTTATATGAACTTAGCCCGGTCGTCGCTATTGCCTTCATCGGCGCGTTCTGGCAAGTGCTTGTCATGTTCGGTCTCCACTGGGGGCTCGTGCCGATCATCATCAACAACTTGGCGGTCGTCGGCATGGACACGATCGTCGTCGGAGTCCTCATGGCGACGTTCGGTCAGGTCGGGGCAACGCTCGCCATCACATTGAAGGCGCGTGACCCGAAGACGAAAGGACTTGGTACCTCGTCGACGATCGCTGGTGTGTTCGGCATCACCGAGCCAGCGATTTATGGATTGACGCTTCCGCGCAAAAAACCGTTCGTCTTCGGGATGGTTGGCGGTGCGGCCGGCGGGGTCGTCGGAGGTATGCTTGGCACGGCGGCTTACGCGATGGGTGGTCTCGGCGTGTTCAGTATCCCGGTCATGATTCCGGCGACGGGTCTCGATATGACGTTCTACGGCGCCTTGATCGGTCTTGCGGTCGCGACACTCGTCTCGTTCGGACTCACGTTCGCATTCCATAAAGAAGTCGAGACAGGCGAACAGACAACAGCAGAAGTAGCGCCGGCCGTATCGGAGCACGTCGGTTTCCCGGTATCGGCTCCAGTCAAAGGAGAAGCGGTTTCCCTCGAGACCGTTCGCGATGAAGTGTTCTCGAGCGGTGCGATGGGGAAAGGACTTGCTATCATGCCGACAGAAGGGGTCGTCTACGCCCCATTCGATGGCGAAGTCGTCACGGTCTTCCAATCGAAGCACGCCATCGGACTCCGTTCACATAGCGGCGTCGAAGTATTGATTCACGTCGGGCTCGACACGGTCCAGCTCGGTGGGAAACATTTTGAAACGTTCGTCCAAGCCGGACAGCGTGTGACCGAGGGCGATGTGTTAGTGAAATTTGATTTAGAGGCCATTGCCCAAGCCGGTTATGACACGATTACCCCGGTAATTGTCACGAATACAGGGAATTACTTAGATGTCTTGCCGACACATGTCGGCATCGTCGAACCAAACCACGGCGTCTTGCGCGTCTTAGCCTAAGAGGAGGAACAAACATGAAACAAGTAGCGAAGAACTTTTTATGGGGTGGCGCCACGGCGGCGAACCAATTTGAAGGCGGATATCAAGAAGGCGGCAAAGGACTGTCGATCGCGGATGTGATGCCGGGCGGCAAGGACCGAATGAAAATTATCCATGACCCGACGTTCGATTTCGAGTTGCATGACGAGTATGCGTACCCGAACCACGAAGGCATCGACTTCTATCATCACTACAAGGAAGACATCGCCCTCTTCAAAGAGATGGGCTTCAAGACGTTCCGCATGTCGATCGCTTGGTCGCGCATCTTCCCGAATGGAGATGAGCTCGAACCGAACGAGGAAGGGCTCAAATTCTATGACCGCGTCATCGATGAACTCGTCGCGCAAGGAATCGAGCCACTCGTCACGATTTCACATTACGAGTTGCCGCTTCATTTGGCGACAGCATACGGTGGTTGGCGCGACCGTCGCCTCGTGACATTTTTCGAGCGGTACAGCCGTGTCTTGTTCGAACGTTACCAAGGCAAGGTCAAATATTGGCTCACGTTTAATGAAATCAACGGGGCCCAGTTCATGCCGATGCTCAGTCTCGGAATGGCAATCCGTGAAGGGGACGACCAGTTGCAGTTGACGTACCAAGGGTTGCACCATCAACTCGTGGCAAGTGCGCTCGCGACAAAAGCGGCAAAAGAGATTGATCCGTCGATGCAGATCGGCTGCATGCTCATCGCGGCGCCGGTCTATCCGTACAGCTCGAATCCAGAAGACATCTGGTATGCACACGACGCCGAGCGCATGATGAACTTTTTCTGTGGCGACGTCCATGTCCGTGGTGAGTATCCATCATTCGCGAAACGCTTCTTCCGTGAGAACGGAATCGAACTTGTGATGGAAGACGGGGACTTCGAGACACTGAAAGCGAACACGGTCGACTTCTTCTCGCTCAGCTACTATATGTCGCGTACCGAGAAAGCGGAGAAGACGGAAGATGAGGCGGCGGGGAACATTATGAGCGGGGTGAAAAACCCTTACCTCAAGGCGAGCGACTGGGGTTGGGAAATCGATCCGATGGGACTTCGCGTCATCTTGAACAAACTGTATGAGCGCTATGAATTGCCGCTCTTCATCGTCGAGAACGGTCTCGGTGCTTATGACAAGGTCGAAGCGGACGGTTCGGTCCATGACGATTACCGGATTGAGTACTTGCGTGACCATTTGAAAGCGATGGTGGAGGCGATTGAAGATGGTGTCGACGTCATCGGCTATACGAGCTGGGGCTGTATCGACCTCGTCAGTGCGTCGACCGGGGAGTACAGCAAGCGTTACGGCTTCATCTACGTCGATAAGCATGACGACGGGTCGGGGACGCTCGAGCGTTCGCGGAAAGACTCGTTCTTCTGGTATCAAGACATTATCCAGACGAACGGGGCGAGCTTGTTCGAAGATGAGACGGTAAAATAAGAAAAGAGCGGCCGCGGCCGCTCTTTCTTATGCTTTCGTGACTTTGCGCAAGACGATGATCGCGAGACTGACACCACCGGCAATCAACATATACGTGAGAATCTCCGTCCAGGCTGCCATCAGACGTCTTCCTCTGCAAAGACGGCCAAGTCCCCTTGAGGCATGGCGACGAGTAAGAAGTGTTCGCCTCCGAGCGGACGGGCGTCTCCGGCCTGCCAACTTTCATACTGTTCGTGATAGCCGTTCACGAACAGGACGGCTCCAGATTCAAATGTCAGTTCAAGATGGGGATTGTCTTCAGATAACAGGATGGAACGGACGCGTTCACGCCGGAGTCCGACGAGGTGATGGAGTTGTTCATCTTCGTTGAACGAAGGTCCCGATGAATGGACGTACCAAGGTCCTTCAATCGAGAGCCATGACTCGTTGCCGTCTCGGTTGAAGTAGAGTAGATGATGATTGGGGCCGGAACCGAAGTCGATTCCGACGAAGGAAGACGCGTTAAACAAATGCTGTAAAATCCGTGTTGCTTCAAGATGTTCGGTACGGGTCACGCTTCCACCTCGCTTAAATAGGTTAGTTAATTCCATCATTCCACGTTACTTCGCTAAAGTAAATGAAAGGATTATGTGAAATCACTCATATGAGAAAGAACAAGCGAGTTCGACAACTTATGGAAAATACTTCAAGTAAGTTAAAAGTTTGGTCAGTGATTGGACAAATCCGGTCCCGCGTTCGATGATTCGACTTATAATCAAATGTATAGATGACTCGATGAAACGAGGGGTAACCATGGTTTATGGCCTATTGATTGGCGGCATCATCCTAATCACCATCGTCCTCAACGTCCTTCGGTTGATGACGACCCCCACCTTGAATCGCTGGCTGCTCGCCGGGACGAGCAGCCTTGTCGTGATTTGGCACGGGGTGTTGTTCGATTTTTATGATTTACATTGGTCAGTGCTGTTATTGATTATGACAGGGCTCGTCTGTTTTCACTGGAAAGGCATGACTGTTGCAATCATGGTCAGCTGGCTTTTAGTATACAGTCAATCGGGAACGCTGTCGTTCCCGCTTTTGCTTAGTTATATCTTCTTCGGGCTAGGGGCAGCATTGCTTTTCGGCTACGTCAACCAATTGAAGCGAGAGCGATCAGGTCGGTTGCGGATGCTGACGGCGAGTTCCCGTCAATTGAACGTCTTCCGGGAAGTCAGTTTTACGATGCAAGACACGCTCGACCCGGACCGATTGCTGCAAACGATTTTGACATCGGTGACGGCGGGGCACGGACTCGGCTTTAACCGATCGATCATCTTTTTCGCTGATTTGGAAAAAGATAGCATTTACGGAGTCATGGGCACGGGGCCGATGAATCCGGAAGACGGGTTTCAAATTTGGGAAGAAATCACCCGACAACATTATGATCTCCAAGGACTGATTGATGAGAAAGAGACGGACTCGACGCACGATGAACAGTTGAACGAACGAATTCGGAAGATGACGATCCCGTTTCATGGAGACCACCTGTTCAAACAGACGCTCGACTCGGGACGGCCGCTCCACGTGTATGCGAGCATCACCGACGATCCGGTGCTGCGCATGTTACATACCGACTTACAGATGGACGAGTGCACGATTTTTCCGCTTCATCATCAAGGAATTCCATACGGACTTCTCGTCATCGACAATGTCGTCAATAAAAAACCAATCACCCCTCAAAAGATTGACAGTGTCCGACCGATTGCGGAACAAGCCTCGCTCGCGCTCCATCAGACGATGCTGTACCAGCGCATCGAAACGTTGGCGCTTCGTGACGGGTTGACGCGTCTTAAAAACCATCGCTCGTTTGAACAAGATTTGGACGTTTTGTTCCGGGAGTGCGAAACGGACGAGCTGTCACTGATTGTGATGGATATTGACCATTTCAAGCATTTCAACGACACAAACGGTCACTTGGCTGGAAACGAGTTACTCACGCGGCTCGCGAGTGTCATTCGACGAAGCGTGCCGGATGAACAGATGGCGTATCGGTTCGGTGGCGAAGAGTTTGTCGTTCTCTTGCCGCAGTTCGACGAAGTCGAGGCGTCCCACGTCGCGGAGACGATTCGTGCGGCCGTGCTCGGCACCAACTTCATGTACGGGGAGCGACAACCAGGTGGTCAGTTAACGCTGAGCTTCGGTGTCGCTTCGAAGCACACGCTTCACGAACAGTCACGCGAACGGTTGATTGAGTGCGCCGATCAAGCGTTGTACGCGGCCAAATCACGAGGGAAAAACCAAGTCTGCCGCTGGGAAGGGGTGCCGCTATGACCGAATTCAGTGTCATGATCATGACCGTCGCCTTTATCGCGACCATCTTGTTTACGAGCCGTCCGAGTTATCGATTTGTGACGGGTAGTGTGGCCAACCGACATGCGGAGGCACTGGGCGTCTCGCTGAAAGACGTCTCATTCTCGTTCGACCAAATGGTGTATTTCATCGCCTTGCCGACAACGATTCCCGAAGTGCGGGATGCGATGAAAGAAGAGCTGGCCGTCGAACCGTATTATGAGTCGTATTTCTTTCCAGAAGTGAACGGCGTGCAAGTCTCGGTGAAATCAGGGTCCGCCGTGATTCCTATCGCCTATTTGCCGATTGACGACTTCAGCCTTCCCGTGTTGGATCGACACTTGGAGGCCGGCAAGGTTAATGAACGCGTCAACCGAACGATTCGGGCACACATGATCGTTCATGAGCGTACGCTCGAAGCGATTCGAGACGAGGTGTACCATCACCTCCATGAAGACCGCCTGGCACAATAAAAGGGTTTCCATCACAGACTCGTGGTGGAAACCCTTTTTTCACTGCGCCAACATGTGAAACCGTGCGGCACCGATCAAGTTGGCCTCGTTGAAGTGGGCACACGTCTCGACGTCGATGCGGAACGTTCCGAACGCGTCGCAAAGCGCGTCCAAGTGTCGCTCGATGCCGTCCCGAACTTCCGGACGACGACTGATACCGCCACCGATTAAAATACGCTCCGGGTCGAGCCCGAATTGGAGGTTGTAGATGCCAATCGCGTTCCAGCGATAGAAGCGCTCCAGTTCCGCCTGGATGATTGGGTCGCTTTGAAGCGCGAACACATCTTTTCCGGTGAGCGGACGTCCGAGTTGCTCACTGCATCGATGGACAAGAGCGGCCGTGGCACCGATTTTACTCCATGTCCCATCTGGGTGGGGAAGAGACGGGTCGAGAATCCAATATCCGAACTCACCGCCATGGAAGTGGGATCCGATCATCACCTGATCATGGTCGACGAATGCTCCGCCGACGCCCGTCCCGATGACGACCGTCGCGTAGCTCGTCACCGACGCCGCGGCACCGGTCCATCTTTCTGCGAGCGCTGCCGCGTTGGCATCGTTCAAGACAGTGACAGGCAAGTCATACCGTTCTTTGAACGCCTGTAAGAAAGGGCGATCATGAATGTAGGGAAGTGCACTGATTCCATGAATCACTCCGGTCGTCGAATCGACGGCGCCGGGCGCACTGAAGCCGATACCGTCGAAGCGGGCTTCGGCGGTCGTTTCGTTAAAGATCACATCGACTTGTTCGAGCAAGCCGTCCCACGTCGCAGGGGTTGGGACGTGTTTGTTTGACAGTAGGGTGCCATCGGATCGGACGACTCCGTATTTGATACTAGTTCCACCGATATCGATGGCTAAATAATGTTGCATTTCTTTCCACTCCTTATGGCAAGAACGCGGCCCCGATGACGCCAGCGTCGCCGTGCAACTCATGCAGGACGAGGGGGGTCGCTCCTCTCAAATGGGGGTATACTCGCATCGCGACCGCGTCTTGTAACTGATTCCAGTATAACGGAGCCGACGCTGTCACGCCTCCCCCGAGGATGATGATATCGGGGTCGACCGTATGGATGATGTTGGCGAGACCCGTTGCTAAATCCTCGACGAACGTATTGCGTTCGATGTTGTCTGTCAAAAGCGTCATCGAATCAGTCACTCCTTTAGTGAGGGCGCGTTCGTGAAGTGCCGTTCCACTCGCATGCGTCTCAAGCGCTCCGACGTTCAGTGTCGGATGTGCTGGTCCGTCCGTACGAATGATCATATTGCCGACTTCTCCGGCGCTACCGTGAGCCCCGCTAATCAAATTTTGCTTATAGACAAAACCGCCGCCAATCCCTGTGCTGACCGTGACGTAAAAGACGGAGTCGACATGACGGCCGGCCCCAAACTTTGCTTCGGCGAGCGCTGCTGCGTTGGCATCATTCTCTAACGTGACAGGTAGACCGAGCAGAGTGCATAGCGGCTCCACAATCGTCTGATGATGCCAGTTCGGGAGGTTTGGCGGGGTCAAAAACGCACCTCGTTTTAGGTCGAGCGGACCCGGTGCAGCGATACCGACGTGCGTGATGTCATATTCGAGTTGGAATCGTTCGGCGGCAAGTGTGATTTGATTTAACAAGGCGTCGAGCTCAAGGTGAGGCTGTGTCTTCAATTTATATTGTTTCTCGACACGTCCGTCCGTCGACACGACGGCGACGCGTGTATTCGTGCCGCCCAAATCGATGCCGATGCGGGCTTTTTGTTTGATTGGGGATGAGACACCGGCGATGAGGCAGGTGGCCGTTCCGTCCAGCTGAAATGACTGACCTGCTGGCAATAGCAACGTCGCACCAATCTCGAAGGACGAACCGTCAATCTCAAGTGTCCCTTCCACGACCGAAAGCAGGCGGAACGTATCTGTCGAGACGGATTCCTCGCGTTCGATGTTCCATTTTTCGACGAAGAAATACGGGTTACGTGTCAACTGTGTCCGGAAATGATCCAGGCGCAGGACAGGTTCCGCATAGTCGAGATGTGGTGCGAACGAGGCGAGGGCGCCTTGCTCGACATGGAGGTCACGAGTGTGTCCAGTTGATGTTTCAATTCGTCCGTAGTCGTAGAGACGGTACGTCGTGTCCGAACTTTGTTGAATCTCAAGGACGCACACGTCTTTCGTTAAGGCGTGTACGGTCCCGGCCGGAACGTACAGAAAATCGCCGCGGGTGACAGATTTTCGAGTTAATCCGGTCATCACGTCTCCGGTCGCGAGCGCCTGCTGCAACGCGTCTTTCGATTCAAACGTATGGCCATAGATGATTTCTCCTCCCTCTGGTGCGTCGAGGATGTACCAGCATTCATTCTTTCCATAAGGTTGACCCTCGAGCGACTGTGCCAACGCATCGTCGGGATGGACTTGAATCGAAAGGTCATCGTTCGGATCAATCCACTTGATCAATAACGGAAACACAGGTGAATCAATGCCGAACAGTTCTGGATGCATGGCATAAAGGTCGTCTAGCGTTGTCCCGATATGCGATCCGGCAGACACGACGGAACTGCCTCGCGGCAACGCCGAGGCGGTCCATGCTTCGCCAATCGAGGCCTCGTCAAAATGAAAACCGTAACGCTTTAAGCGGTCGCCTCCCCATAAGCGATATTGGTAATGCGGTTGTAACGGGATGATCTTCATCGTCAATTCCCTCACTCTCGTTTATTATCATATACACTTTTAAATTTAAAAACTAAACAAAGTTTAAATCAAGTATAGACATGAAATAAATCATGTGTATAATAAAACTTGTAAACGATTTCAAAAAAGGAGTGGTTGAACATGAAAAAAGTATTACTCGCTTGTAGCTCAGGGATGTCGACGAGCCTGCTCGTCACGAAAATGCAACAGCACGCGGCGTCAATCGGGGACGAAGCGAAAATTTGGGCAGTCGGTCAAGACCAGGTCGGTAAGGAGATGGAAGAAGCGGACGTCATCCTCATCGGACCGCAAATGCGCTTTTTGCTCGACAAATTGAAAGTGCAAACATCGAAACCGGTCGAAGTCATCGACATGATGGCCTACGGAACGGCGAATGGGAAAGCGGCGTATGAGCAAGCAATTAAATTGATGGGGTGAGGTCATGGAAGGAACGGAAGAGTTAACGTTAGAACAGATGGCGTTCATGATGATTTTGCATAGCGGCAACGCTCGGAGCACGATTCAAGAAGCCATCCAAACGTATAAGAACGGTTCATACGAAGCGTTTGAAACGCAGCTAGCGACAGCACGTGAACAGTTAAAAGAAGCGCATCAGACGCACTTCGGCCAAATTCAAAAAGAGGCGAATGGGGAGAAGACGGACATGTCACTGTTGCTCCTTCACGCCGAAGACCATCTCATGTCGACCCAGACGATGCTCGATTTGACGGCAAGCCTGATCGAGATGATGGAGCAAAAGATTGTAAATCCTAATCAAGAAGGGTGAATCCTATGTCACAGGACAACAAAATGTTCTTACTGATCAGCAAGTTGCTCATGCCGATGGCGACTTACTTGAACAACAGTCGGTATTTGCAAGTATTGCGGGATGCGTTCATGCTCGCGTTCCCGATTACCATGTTCGGTTCGATCGTCGTCGTTATCGCCAACTTGCCGTTCTTAGACAAGTTCATGTCGGAAGGGACGCTGAACGCGTTCAAATCGTCACTCGGTAACGCCCCATCGGCCACGATGGGAATCATGTCAATCTTCGTCGTTTTCGGTATTGGCTATTATCTTTCGAAAAGTTACAACGTCGAAGCCGTCTTCGGTGGGGCGATTTCGCTCGTATCGTTCCTCTTGTTGACACCGTTCCTCATCGAAGTCGAAGGAATGACAGAAGCGGTCGGTAACGTCCTCCCGCTCGATCGTCTTGGCGCCAAAGGAATGTTCCTCGCCATGATCACCGGTTTCCTCTCAGGTGAGATTTATCGATTCGTCGTTCAAAAGAACTGGACGATCAAAATGCCGGACGGCGTACCGCCGGCGGTGGCGAAGTCGTTCTCAGCGCTCGTACCGGCCTTGTTGACGCTCACGGTCTTCTTGCTCCTCAACATCGGTGTGACGAGCTTGTTCAATACGAACTTACATGACGTCATCTTCAACGTCGTGCAACAGCCGCTCGTTAAATTGGGTAACGGTCTCGTCCCAACGTTGATCGCCATCTTCTTCGTCCAATTGTTCTGGTTCTTCGGGTTGCACGGACAAGTCATCGTCAACTCGGTCATGGATCCAATTTGGAATACGTTGTCGCTTGAAAACTTGAACGCGTACACGGCGACCGGAGATGTGCCGAACATCATCAGTAAACAATTTGTCGAAATCTATACGGTCGGCCTTGGCGGCTCGGGCTCGACGCTTGCCGTCATCGTAGCGATTTTGTTGTTCTTGAAATCGAAGCAGTTGAAACAAATCGGGAAACTGTCACTCGGACCAGGGATCTTTAACGTCAACGAACCGGTCATTTTCGGTTTACCGATCGTTATGAACCCGCTCATCATGATTCCGTGGATCGTTGCTCCGCTCATCACGGTCACGGTCACTTACTTTGCGATGTCGACAGGGCTCGTCCCGCCGCCGACTGGGGTCGCGGTACCTTGGACCGTCCCGATGTTCATCAGCGGGATGATGGCGACGAACTCACTTGCCGGCGGATTGCTACAACTCGTCAACTTCTTGATCATCTTGGCGGTCTGGTTCCCATTCCTTAAATTTATTGACCGTTTGAACGTGAAGAAAGAACAGGAAGAAGCCGCTAACCATAAAGACGAAGCGGTATGAATGAGAAATAGAGAATAAGGGAGAGAGAGTTTATGACGAACCCGACAGAAACGAAAACATCAGCAGCAGTGACGTATCAATTCCCGACCGATTTTTGGTGGGGGACGGCCTCTTCGGCGACGCAAATGGAAGGTGCGGCGTTTGAAGGCGGCAAAGGCTTAAATATTTGGGATTACTGGTATATGCAACAACCGAACCGATTCTTCAATGGTGTCAGCGCGACCGAAGCGTCTAACTTCTATCATTTGTACGAGCAAGATATCGCGCTCATGAAAGAGCTCGGGCATAACACGTTCCGCTTCTCGATTTCGTGGTCACGTCTATTCCCAGACGGCGTCGGTGAGGTGAATGAAGAGGCGATCGCGTTTTATAACAATGTGATCAATTGCCTCATCGATCATGGCATCGAGCCGTTCATCAACTTATATCACTTCGACATGCCGATGGCGCTTCAAAACCGAGGCGGCTGGGAGTCACGTGACGTCGTCGACGCTTACGTACAGTTCGCGAAGACGTGTTTCGAACTTTTCGGAGACCGTGTGACGACATGGTTCACCCATAACGAACCAATCGTGCCGGTCGAAGGTGGCTACTTGTACGATTTCCACTATCCGAACGTCGTCGATTTCAAGCGTGCCGTCCAAGTCGCTTACCATTCGATCTTATCGAGCGCGCTCGCCATTCAGGCGTACCGGGAGCAGGGACAGGCCGGTCAAATCGGGATCATCCTGAATTTGACACCGTCGTATCCGCGCAGCCAACATCCGGCTGATGTGAAGGCGTCACGCTTGGCCGACGCCATCTTCAACCGCTCGTTCTTGGACCCGTCCGTGCTCGGGACGTTCCCTGAAGAGCTCATCGACGTGTTACAGGAACAAGACGCGATGCCGGAGATGCAACCTGGAGACTTGGATCTCATTCGGGCCAATACGATTGACCTTCTTGGCATCAACTACTATCAACCGCGTCGGGTCAAGGCAAAGGCGTCGCTTCCGAATCCTGATGCGCCGTTCCTGCCTGAGAATCTGTTCGACTTCTATGAGATGCCGGGTCGTAAGATGAACCCGTATCGTGGTTGGGAAATTTATGAGCAGGGCGTCTATGACATCTTGATCAACTTGAAAGATAACTATGGCAACATCCCCTGCTTCATTTCTGAGAACGGGATGGGCGTCGAAGGAGAAGAGCGTTACCGTGACGCCGACGGAAGCGTCCAAGACGACTACCGGATCGACTTCATTCGTGAACACTTGAAGTGGACGCATCGGGCGCTCGAAGAAGGAGCGAACGTGAAAGGGTACCATTTATGGACGTTCATGGACAACTGGTCATGGAGCAACGCCTATAAGAACCGCTATGGGTTCGTCGGTGTCGATTTGGCGACCCAAGAGCGGAGCGTTAAAAAGTCTGGTCACTGGTTCAAACAAGTGATTGCCAATCATGGATTTACAGATTAATAGGAAAAGCTGACAAGGACCTACTCTTTGTCAGCTTTTTTTGATATATTATTTGTATATGTCTATACATGAGGTGGAATATGTCTACAAAGAAAAAACCAAAATATGAATCGATTGCTGACGAGATTCGGCATCGCATCAATGAACAGGCTTATGAACTCGAAACACCGCTTCCAGATGAGATTCAATTGGCAGAAGAGTTTGGTGTCAGCCGCATGACGATGAAGCGCGCTCTTGAGATTCTCGTGATGGAAGGCTTGATTTATCGGAAGCGTGGCAAAGGGACGTTCATTTTGCCGGCCAGTTTCCAAAAAGAGCGCATCAACATCATCAGTAAAGAGACGAGAGGATTGACGCAAGTCATCGGCGACCGCAGTTTGCGCAGTGAAGTGCTCGATTTTGAAGTGAAGTTCCCGACCCAGGAAGTCGCCGACCATTTGATGATTGAGCTGACGGAACCGGTCTATGAGATTCGTCGTGTCCGCTATGTGGACGAAGAGCCGTACGTCATCGAATTGACGTACATGGTCGCCAATCTAATTACAGGACTGTCGCGTAAAATTTTGGAGAAGTCGGTCTATAGCTACATCCAACAGGAGCTCGGCTACACGATCACGAGCTCACACAAGATGATTCGGGCCGATAAGCCTGACGAATATGATCAACGTTACTTGAAGAATGACATTACCGACCCAATCATCGAGGTCGAACAAGTCGTTTACTTGAGTAACGGGAAACCGTTCGAATACTCATTCGCTCGGCACCGCTATGACAAGTTCGTCTTCTCTTCGGTCAATATCGTTCGATGACGTCGCCTGAAAAGGCGACTTTTTGCGAAGGAGGTTCTCATGAACGTTCACATTGAACAAGCCGGGTATGAACACGGTGAGTCGGTCATTGAGGACATCGAATTTGAGGTCCGGCCGGGCGAAATCGTCGGGATGATTGGGTCGAACGGGGCCGGGAAGAGCACGACGCTCGCCTGTCTCATCGGAACGATCCCGTGGATGCGTGGAACGGTGCAAATCGACCGCTACGCCTACATCCCGGAGCAACCGGTGTACTATGACTATTTGACGCTCGAGGAACATATCGCTCTCGTGTTGGAATTGACGGACGTTGATAATCGTGAGCGGACGGAAGAACTGATCCGGTTGTTTCGGCTCGAGACGGTCCGCCACGATTATATCGCCTCGTTCTCAAAAGGGATGAAGCAAAAAGCGATGATTCTCTTGGCGCTCATCCAAGAAGCGAAGTTTCTCCTTGTCGACGAACCGTTCGTCGGACTCGATGCGACGACGACGATCCAGCTGCTTCGTTTACTTGAAGCGGAACGTCGTCAAGGCACCGGGGTGCTTCTCGTCACCCACGTCCTCGATACGGCAGAGCGGTTATGCGACCGCTTCGTCTGGATTGATGACGGACGCATGCTCGCGGGCGGGACAAAAGAAGAGTTGCGTCTCAGCCTGCAAACCGAAGGCGAGTCGCTGTTCGAGATGATGGAAGATGTGGTCATGCGATGAATGAACATCAGCTGTTCGTTAGACGTGTCCGTACCCATGTGACCAAGCAGTGGAAGACGTGGCGGCTCATCTTGGATTGGACAGTCGTTCTGTACGGCGTCATTCCGTTCGCCATCTTTCTTGGGTATCAATACCGATTGCTTTGGCAAGGCGAAATCGAGTGGGTGAGTCAAGTGCCGATGTTCGTTTGGACGCTTGGAATTGGAATCGTCCTCCTTAGAAATCAGTTTTTCGTCTGGGTCGAACGGGCGGACGTGACGCTGGTGGCCAAACGTTCTTTGGTTCGCAGGTTGAAGCACGATTCGTTGCTTTATCACGCCATCACACTCGGCTTGAAGATTCTCTTCGTCATGTTGGCGTTCACACCGGTGCTAAGGCTGGATGGGTGGTCTGGTGCTTCGATTTTAGCATTCGGGACGGCCGTCCTGCTTCTAGCATGGATTCATATGTGGACGCGGTATCAGCTGACGGTACGGCGGGTTAACTGGATATTTCGTATTCTGGTTACGTGTATGGTGTTCTTTTGTCTATACGCGCTCCTCATCGACTCACCTTTATGGGCGGTTGTCCTAGGAAGTGGTATCGTAGCGTTCGCAATGTACGTGGGAGAAGGGTGGCTGTCACGCCACCCATATCTTAGCCAAGAACTCGAACGGAGTGAGGCGTTGCGTACCGCCTTTGACCGGGCATTATTATCAACGTCGGGCGCCATCGAGAAGCCGAGCCGGCGCAAGCGTCCGCTCTATCGACCGAGACCGAATCGGTTTGGAACCGCTCGGCGCACGACGGCCATCTTACTTTATATACGGACGCCGCGTCATCGGAACTTATGGCTGCGTCTCATCCCGCTTGCCGTCACGGGGATGCTCCTCGTACCGAGTTGGTTTAAGTTGCTCATCCCGCTCTACGTCGGCTATGTGATGTGGCAAGAACGACAGGCGTTTAAACAAGAGATGGAGCGGCATCCGTTTTTCCGCGCCATCCAAGAAAGGACACATTCATGACTGAACAAGACTATGAACGATTGCTCCAAATCGAGACGGCGAAACCGCAACAAGGGTTCCCGGCCTCGGCTGAATATCATCGCTATGAACCGACCCCGTATGAGGCGCTCGACTTGTTGCGTGACGCCTATCCGCTCGCGGCCACGGACACGGTCGTCGACTTCGGATCGGGGAAAGGGCGCCTCCCCTTTTATCTCGCCTATACGTTCCGAGTTCGGGCCATTGGCATCGAGATGGATGGCGGCTTCCACGAAGCGGCACTTGAGAATTGGATGAACTACGCCAAGAAACACCGGACGCGTGGCAGTGTCCAGCTCGTCCGCGGTTACGCCGAACAGTTTGAGGTGCCGGCTGAGGCGAACCGCTTTTATTTCTTCAACCCGTTCTCGGTGAACGTGTTCCGGCAGGTCGTTGCGAACATCATCGAGTCGGTCGAGCGCGCACAGCGTCCGGTCGACCTCATCCTCTATTATCCGGCCGATGAGTACTTACATTTTTTGAATGACGAGACGCCTTTCCGCTACGTACAGGACGTTCGCTTGCCGTTAAAGAATCTCCATGAGCGCTTTCTTATTTATCGTTTTGATATGATGGAGTCATCTTGGTAAATGGGGAGTGGATCATCGTGAAAAAAGAAGAGATTTTAGATGCGTATCGTTGGCGTCAAGCGACGAAAGAGTTCGACGCGGACCGCAAAATCGATGAGGAAGATTTCGAATTCATTCTGGAGACGGGTCGCTTATCACCGAGTTCGTTCGGTTTCGAGCCTTGGCAGTTCGTCGTCATTCGTCGCGAAGACTTGCTCCGGAAGATCAAAGACCACGCGTGGGGTGCCCAAGGACAGGCGTTAACGGCGAGCCATTTCGTGTTGATCTTGGCGCGGACGCCTGAAGCGATGCGCTACGACTCGGACTACATCCGTCACATCGTCACGGACGTCCAAGGACGGACCGAGGACGAGTACGCCCTTCGGGTGAAACGGGTCCGTGAGTTCCAAGAACAAGATTATCGACTGTTAGATGATGAGCGTGTGTTCCAAGAATGGATTAAACGCCAGACGTATATCCCGCTCGGCAACATGATGACAGCCGCCGCACAGATCGGCGTCGACTCATGTCCGATTGAAGGGTTCAATCAGGCAGACATCGATGAATTATTGATCTCGGAAGGGGTCATGGAACGAGGTGCCTGGTCGCTCTCGGTCATGGTCGCGTTCGGACATCGGGCCCGCGACTTCGCGCCGAAGACACGTCGCGATTTCAATGTAGTCGTCAAATACATCGGATGAAAAAAAGCTCAAGCGCCGAGGCGCTTGAGCTTTTGCTTATTTCCAGTCGGTGATGCGGTCGATTGGGAAGCGGACCGATTGGTAACCGTCTTCCGCGGCTTTTCCGATTGAGAGGAGCATGACCGGAAGGTAGCGCTCTTTCTCGAGGCCGAACGCTTCCGCGATGTTCGCTTTGTCATAGCCACCGATCGGGTTTGTGTCGTAGCCGTGAGCACGGGCGACGAGCATGAGTTGCATCGCGACGAGACCGGAGTCGAGCAAGATGCTGTCTTTAACAGACTCTTTCGGTGCGTCTTTGAAGATGCCTTTGATCATGTCAACTTGACGGTCGCGGACTTCTGGTGGCATGAGGCCACGCTCGACGGCCGTATCAAAGATCTCTTGTGTGTAATCGGCCATCTGGTAGTCGGCAAAGATGGCGATAACGGCTGATGACGTCTCGACTTGGCGTTTGTTGAAGCTTGCGAGCGGAAGGAGAGTATCTTTGCCTTCTGCGCTATCGATGACGACGAAGCGCCACGGTTGAAGGTTGAGTGATGACGGTGCCGTCGTCGCTTCCTCCAGGATTTGTGTCATCTCTTCTTTTGAGATTTTGACGTTCTCATCATAGACGCGAATCGAGCGGCGTCCTTTGAGGATTTCCATAAAGTCTTTCTGTGTTGTCGTGTTCATATAAGGGTCTTCCTTTCATGTTGAATGTTGGTTTGTAACGTATTTAAAAGTTCGAGTAACTGTCGTTGCTCCTCTACCTTCATGTTTACAAAAAGACGGTCCGATAAGCACTTCTTTTGCTCGGTCCAATGTGCAATCCGCTCCCGACCGACATCGGTCAAATCGACAAAGATGACCCGATTGTCTTGGAGGCAGCGTTCGCGCGTGATCAAGCCCTGTGTCTCGAGCTGTTTCAAATGTCGCGTGATGGCGGCATGATCGACGCCGACCCGTTGTTGCAGTTCACGCTGACGCAAAGGGCCGACGTGATGCAAGTTGCTTAAAATATCGAAGCGGGTCGAGCTGAGCCCGTCCATTTCCGTATCGAACAGTTGGGCCAGTTCTTTTTGTACGGTGATGACGTGGTAGAGAATCTCATCGCTGAGCGAACAAGCGTCGCGCATCGGATATCCTCCTTCAAAAACTAATTGATGAATCAATCATTGATAGGTCACACAATGTATACTAATCGGTTTTGAAATAGATCGCAAATAAAAAGTTTCAAAAAAACTGTTGTCAAACTGTTATATAATAGTCTATATTAAAGTCAACTGATATATAACAATTGAATGAGAGGATGTGACGGCTTGGAACATTACAAACAAGTAGGTACTTATCACGTACATGAAACGTTGCTCGATTTCATCTCGGCTCGTATATTGCCTGAAGAAGAGGCACACCAACAATTTTGGGCTGGGGTCGGGCGCCTACTCGATGAGTTCATTCCTCGCAATGAGGCAATGCTTCACGAACGTGAGTCATATGAGCGACTATTACAGGGGTGGTACAGCGAGCATAAGCAAGCGTTTGACATGGAAGACTACGAGCGTTTCCTTCGGTCCATCGATTACATCGAAGCAGCCGTCCCCGATTTCAACATCGACGTTACGGGTGTCGACTCAGAAATTACAAGGCAAGCCGGACCGCAGCTTGTCGTTCCGCTCGACAATGCACGCTATGCATTGAACGCGGCGAACGCTCGCTGGGGAAGCCTCTATGACGCCTTGTACGGAACGGACGTCATCGACGAAGAGGACGGGAAAACGAAGTCGAGCGGCTATAATCCAGTTCGCGGTGAAGCGGTCATCGCCTATGCCAAACAATTTCTCGACGATACATTTCCGCTCCGGGAGGGCTCGCACGAAGAAGCGAACGGCTATCTCGTGTCAGAGGGCAGGCCATACGCCATCATCGAAGGGAACCGCATCGCGTTTCAAGACGATTGTCTCGTCGGCTATGTCGGGGAAACGAGTGATCCGAATAAGCTCTTGCTCGTCCATAACGGGATTCACGCCGAGTTGAAGTTTGACCGGGACCACCCAATCGGACGGGTCGATCGAGCAGGGCTCATTGATATCGAACTCGAGTCCGCCTTGTCTGCCATCGTCGACTGTGAAGACTCGGTTGCCGCTGTTCGGGCGGAAGACAAGGTCCACCTTTACGCGAACTGGCTAGGCCTGATGGACGGAACGCTCGAAGCAACGTTCACGAAAGGAGGTCGGCCGCTCACTCGGAAGTTGAACCCTGACCGGAAGTATGTCGGGAAAGACGGGCGTGAAGTCACGCTTCCGGGCCGATCGCTCCTCTTTATTCGAAACGTCGGGCACTTGATGACGACAGACTTGATGCTCGACGCGGAAGGACGTGAAGTACCGGAAGGGATTTTGGACGGGATTTTCACTGCGCTCATCGCGAGCCGCCACCTTGATACCAGACGAAATTCCCGCGAACGCTCCATCTATATCGTCAAACCGAAGATGCATGGCTCGAAAGAAGTCGCGTTCACGAACGACTTGTTCGATGCGATTGAAGATGTACTCGAGTTACCGCGTCACACGCTCAAAGTCGGCGTGATGGACGAGGAGCGACGCACGTCGCTTAATTTGAAGAACTGTATCGAGCAAGTGAAGGAACGCATCGTCTTCATCAATACCGGATTCCTCGACCGGACGGGCGATGAGATTCACTCCTCGCTCACGCTCGGACCGATGCGCAAGAAAGGCGAGATGAAGACATCGGAGTGGCTCGATGCTTATGAACGTCTGAATGTCCAGATCGGGCTTGACGCAGGATTCCATCAACACGGGCAAATCGGGAAAGGGATGTGGGCGATGCCCGATCGGATGCGCGATATGATGCGTGAAAAAAGCAATCATGTCCGGTCCGGGGCGACGACGGCTTGGGTGCCGTCCCCGACGGCGGCCACGCTTCATGCGCTGCATTACCATCAAGTCGATGCGTTTGACGTTCAGCGTGAGTTGGCGAATCGTTCGTTTGATCCAGCAACTGAGCGAGGGCGTCTGCTCGAGGTACCACTCGCCACGCGTCTCTATACAGATGAGGAAGTGAACGAGGAACTCGAGAACAACCTGCAAGGGTTGCTCGGTTACGTCGTCCGTTGGGTCGAGCAAGGTGTCGGTTGCTCCAAAGTGCCAGATATTCATCATGTCGGGTTGATGGAAGACCGAGCAACGCTTCGTATTTCGAGTCAACATGTCGCCAACTGGCTATACTATGGAATCTGTAGCCGTGAACAAGTCGAAGCGACGCTTTACCGGATGGCCGAGGTCGTCGACGCGCAAAACGCGGAAGATCCGCACTATCGTCCGATGACGCCAGATGTAGACTGCTCCATCGCCTATCAAGCGGCGAAAGAGTTAGTGTTCGAAGGCGATGCATCACCAAATGGATATACGGAACCGATCCTGCACCGGCGCCGCCGACAGTTTTTACAACAAGTGACATTAGAACCGAATTTAAAAGGAGGAGCATCATCATGACAACGAAAAAAATCGAAAGCGAACAGTTGATTGAACGTTGGGTCGTCCGTCGGATCGTCTCGGGGGAATCGACAGCGGCGCTCGCTAACACGGCGTTCGTCTATGGGAACGATTTGATGCGCCTCGTGCTCGACCGGGCCGACGGGTCGCTCCAAATCATGAGAGAGCCGGTCGAAGAGGTCGTCATATTCCGTAAACCAGAAGATCGTGACGAAGAAAACGTCTGTCGTTGCTGCGGGATGGAGCACTCGTCATTCAAAGCGGCGCTCGAATGCTGTGCATACTTGGATTAAGCTTGCATTATCTGTTATATAACAAACGATAAATATATAAATTAATATAATACAGGAGGAATGGATATGAATGAACAACAAATGCAACTAGAGGATATGTTACAGTCGGAACGGTTTAACGGGGTCGAACGTCCATATGGGGTCGAAGACGTGATGAGGCTTCGGGGGTCTGTCCTAATCGAGCATACGCTCGCGACAAAAGGAGCGGAACGGTTATGGGAGTTACTCCACGAACGAGACTACGTCCACGCGCTCGGCGCGTTGACGGGGAACCAGGCCATCCAGCAAGTGAAGGCGGGTCTCGAAGCCATCTATTTGAGCGGATGGCAAGTCGCCGCCGATGCGAACTTGTCGGGGCACATGTACCCGGACCAAAGCCTATACCCGGCTAACTCGGTGCCGAGCGTCGTCAAACGGATTAACCAGGCGCTTCAACGGGCCGATCAAATTCAAACGGCGGAAGGGAAAGGCGATACGCATTGGTTCGCCCCGATCGTCGCTGACATGGAAGCCGGTTTCGGCGGTGTGCTCAACGTGTTCGAGTTGACGAAGGCGATGATTGAGGCGGGTGCAGCCGGCGTCCACTTGGAGGATCAACTCTCTTCAGAGAAGAAGTGCGGTCACCTCGGCGGCAAAGTGTTGCTGCCGACACAGACGGCCGTGAAAAACTTGATTGCCGCACGTCTCGCGGCAGACGTCATGGGTGTTTCGACGATTATCGTCGCCCGGACCGACGCCCACGCCGCGAACTTGATTACGAGCGACATCGACCCGATCGATCATCCGTTCATCGTCGGCGACCGGACGCCAGAAGGGTTTTATCGGACCAAGGCAGGAATCGAACAGGCGATCGCACGCGGTCTCGCCTATGCACCGTACGCCGACCTCGTTTGGTGCGAGACGTCCGAGCCTGATTTGGACGAAGCGCGTCAATTCGCGGATGCGATTCATGCGAAGTATCCGGGCAAACTTCTCGCTTACAACTGTTCGCCGTCATTCAATTGGAAGAAGAAGTTGTCGGATGACGAGATCGCAACGTTCCAACAAGAGATTGGTGCGATGGGATACAAGTTCCAATTCGTGACGCTCGCTGGCTTCCACTCGCTCAACTTCGGAATGTTCGAACTCGCACGCGGGTATAAAGACCGCGGGATGGCCGCCTACTCGGAACTGCAACAGGCCGAATTCAGTGCAGAACAGCACGGTTATACGGCGACACGTCACCAACGTGAGGTCGGGACCGGGTATTTCGATGAGGTGTCTCTCGTCATCTCGGGAGGCCAGTCGTCAACGACGGCGCTCGCCGGATCGACCGAGGCAGAACAATTTGAAGCGCCGTCCCATTAAGCGTCGCCCCTCCACAAGAGGGGCTTTTTTTGTGTCCAAATTCAGAACGCGTGCATCCTGTTCACTTAAATGTGACGTATTTCACATTTTTGTCGTCAAACTCTTGCTACGCTGAACATGTCAAAATGAATATGGAGGTTATGACAGATGACACAGACATTCACGGGCGATACGCACGTATCTGAAATCGTCAAACAATGCCCGCAAGCGGCAGACATTTTCAAACGGAACCGAATCGATTTTTGTTGTGGCGGCAACCGGCCACTCGCTGAAGCGACTGACAAATCGAAACGGTCGACGGAAGACATTTTAGAAGAAGTCAATGCGCTCTATCAACGCAAGCAAGAGATGAACGAGAAGAGCATCGATTGGGATGCTGCTTCTTCATCGGAATTGATTGAGCACATCATTTATAAGCATCACCAGTTTTTGACGGACGAATTGCCACAGCTCACACCATATGTGACAAAAGTGTTCCGGGTTCACGGACAAAACCATCCGCACCTCGGACGCATTCATCAACTGTTCAATCAATTGAAAGTGGAACTTGAACAACATATCGTCAAAGAAGAGACAGAAGACTTCCCGACGTTGCTTCGTCACGAGACGGCACCGACAGCTGAAACGAGACGGGAGCTTGATGACATCTTGGCCTCGCTCGAGTCAGAACACGCGGCAGCCGGTGACATTTTAAAAGAGTTGCGTCAAATCACGAACGACTATACGCCGCCTGAAGGAGCGTGTGGGACGTATCGTCTTGTCTATCAACGGTTAGAAGCGCTCGAATCGGATACATTTGAACACATTCATCTCGAAAACAACATTTTATTCCCGCGGGCGCGCACGTTCGCTTAAGCAGTGGCACACCTCTACTTACGTGGGGGTGTCTTTTTGTGACGTTTGATACAGATGGGAGGCAAATCAAGCGCTACGATAAAGGGGAGGCAAAGGAGTGATTAATCATGAAACGGGTGAGTGGAGTCATCGTAGGGGTGACGGTCGCCTTATTACTAAGTCAAGTCTGGTCGAGTTCAGATTCGGAGGACACCACCGTGACCATTTTGGCGGCGGCAAGCTTAGGACCGGCTTTAGAAGCGGTAGAGCGACAACTTGAAGCGGAATTCGATGGGATCGACGTTCGGGTCGTGACGAACGGGAGCGGCGCCTTGCGAGCACAAATCGATCACGGGTCTCCGGCAGATATCTTTTTAGCCGCGAGCGTTGATGATGTCGACCGATTACAAATCCCGATTCTAGAGCGGGATGCGTTTTTGCATAACGAGCTGTGGCTCGTGACACCGAAAGGGAATCCGTGCGCGGAGACGTGGGACGACTTAAACGCATGTGCTCGGATCGTCATCGGTGACCCGGTCAATGTCCCGGCCGGTCGCTACGCGAAAGCGGCGCTAGAAGTGGAAGGCGTGTGGGAAGAAGTGGAACCACGAATCATGTTCGCCCAGAATGTGAGACAAGTGTTGACGCTCATCGAACAAGGCGACGCCAATGCGGGATTTGTCTATAAGACGGAACTGACGACGGACGTCGAGTCGCTTCAGGCGGTCCCGTTTGAAGCGACGGGTACGATCGCGTATCCGGCGGTCCGATTGACGCACAACCCATACGTGCGCGATGTTTACGCGCGTTTGTTTGACGATGATATCCAAGCTCACTTTTTAGCGAAAGGATTTTCTAAATGACGCAATCTCCACTTCAACTCACATTCGAAGTCGGGATGATGGCGACGGTGAGCGCCTTCATCCTCGCCTTCGGAGCGGCCTATTTCATGCATCACCGTCAATTCAAAGGAAAGCGGCTGTTGGAGACGGTGTTTTTACTGCCGCTCATCTTGCCGCCGACAGTCATCGGACTATACGCCTTGATTGTCCTCGGGAACAACGGGATCGGCGGATTGTTACCGATTACTATCTTGTTCACCAAACAGGCGAACGTCATCGCGTCCGCCTTGGCCGCGTTCCCACTCATCTACCAAACGATTCGTCTCGGTCTCAAACAACTCGATGCGGAATGGTATGAGGCCGGACGCGTGCTCGGCGGGTCAGAGCGTCAACTGTTCACCTACGTGACGATTCCGCTGCTGTTACCTGCGTTGACGAGCGGCTTTGTCCTCGGCTTCGCCCGATCAATCGGCGAGTTTGGGATTACGATGATGATTGCCGGAAATATCCCGGGCGAGACGATGACGCTCGCCACAGCGATTTATATGGCGACAATCAACGGAGATATGACCCAGGCACTCGTCTGGAGCGGATGGTTGGTTGGTTTGGCGTTTTTAGTCCTCTGGCTGAGTGAACGTTATGGCAAGCGTTCATATTAGTCGATCACGTCGATTTTTTTCACATAAGACCGGTTCGGAGTATTTAAGATACTCGGACCGGTCTTTTTCCAAATGTGGACGTGGTCTCCGACAGTGATTTGCTCGAACGTGGCTTTCACTTGAAACTTGAACCAGCTTACGTCTTCCGGTTCACTTTGTGCGAACAAGGTGTCAGGAGAGAGCGTGGCCTCTTCTGCGGTAATTCCGCTGATGACGAGTGCGGTGCGGTCAGATTCATTTATTTCAATCACATACCCCTCGACATCTGGTTCGGTCGTCGCTCGATTGGCGAAGACGAAACCGATGGAAAAGACGACGAGCATGGCCGCGATGGTGAGGAATAACATGATTTTAAGCGATGATTTCATAAGGGAACGCCTCCTTCGTTCATTATTCTGTCACGTCTCGAATCGCTTATCTGTGAAAAAAGTAACAGTTAAGTCGAGATGTCATCTTTATGATGAAACTATGAAGTCGCTCGGAAAGAGAAGGGGGAACACATATGTCCGATCGTTATTTTTATTCGACCGCCGCAAAGTGGTCGTTCGTAGGATTCACCGTCTTGGTGCTCTCGACATGGATCGCCTCGGCAGGATTTGAGCACGTAGACATGGCGCTGTTCGGCTACTATATCGCCGCCGTCATTTGCATGATTGGGATGGTCGTCCGCTTGACGTTATTTTTTGCACGGCCGGCCACCTCACAAGTATTGAAGCGGAGCCTCAAACAAATAAAGGCAGAAAAGAAACGGGCCAGCAAGGCCGTCGCCGCCACGACCGTCAACAATATTGTCTTACAGAAGTTCATCTGGGAACGTGGCTGGTACCGCTGGACCCAACATATGTTGATTGCCTGGGGATGTCTCGGGTCGTTCGCCATCACATTCGGGCTGACGTTCCAATGGATGCGGTTTGATTTGATTGATATCGAGACGTATCAGATTGTCGTCTTTAACATCCCGACCATCAAGATGGCTGCGCACGGGTTGTTCGCGGAGCTCGTCTATAACGGGTTGAACATCACCGCGCTCATGTTGCTCGTCGGCGTGCTCATGGCACTCTATCGCCGGATCAACGACCAGGACGTGAAAGTGACCCAGCGGTTCGAATTTGATATTTTACCGCTCCTCATGTTGCTCATCGTCACTGTCTCGGGGTTGTTGTTGACCGTGTCGTATGTATTCTTCGGAGGCTTCATCCATCACGAGCTCGCCTTGTTCCATCAATTGACCGTCATCATCTTTTTATGTTACTTCCCGTTCGGTAAACTGTTCCACTTGCCGGTCCGACCGATGGCGGCCAGCGTCCCGATGAACTACCGGGAAGTCGAAGCGGATGAGACCCGTGTCTGCGCCGGGTGCGGGACACGTTATGCGACGGATAATCAAGTCGAGGACGTCCAAGCGATTTTGCAAGCACAGACGATCCAGCTCGGGCTCAGTGACGGGACCCAGCTCTCCGATTACTGCCAACCGTGTCGACGTTCGATGCGTGTGAAGATGCAATTGAACTTGATGAACGGACAGTTACCGACACACCCGGTCGATACGAACACGGGCATGTCGATGCCAGGATTCGGACGACCGAAGGAGACGAAAGGTGAGGCAAAAGATGAGACACCTGTGCGTTAAGTGCGGCGAACCGACCGGCACGCTTGAAGAGATTGAACAAGTGAAACAATTGCTCGAGGGGTCGGACCAACTCGTGAAAGTCGATGCGGCGCACACGGTCCAAGACCTCTGTCACGCCTGTCGTCGTCGCGCCCGGCTCGATTCGGCGCTCGGACGGCCCGGAAGTGACGGGATGCATTATCCGCTTCAAACGATTAACGGCTATCACGTCAGTGGATTTTCAAAACGAAGAGCGGAAACGTTCTATGGAGGGGAAGACGATGAGTGACTTTTTAACGTCGCCAGAAGTACAGAATTTAATCAAACCGGGTGAAAAGTTGATCACGACCCACTGTTGTTACTGTGGCATGCAGTGCGGCATGCATATCCGGGTCGATGAGAAAACCGGGGCCGTCAAAGGCGTTGAACCACGCTACGATTTCCCGGTCAACAAAGGAAAACTTTGTCCGAAAGGCGTCACGGCCTATCAAACGATCGAACATCCGGACCGCATCATGACTCCGCTCATCAAACGGAACGGCAAGTTTGAAAAAGCGACATGGGAAGAAGCGCTCGACGTGATCGAAGCGAACTTTAAACGCATTCAACGAGAGCATGGGAAAGATGCGGTGTCCGTCTTCGGCGGCGTCTCGATGACGAATGAAAAATGTTACCTCGTCGGGAAGTATGCCCGGGTCGCACTCGGCACACGGTTCATCGATTACAACGGTCGCTTCTGCATGTCGTCAGCTGCCGGCGGTTTCTTAAAGACACTTGGGATTGACCGCGGAGCGACGCTTCCATGGACGGAGTTCGAGCACGTCGACACATTCTTTGTCGCCGGTTCGAATATTGCCGAATGTCATCCGACGACGACACAACATATTTGGAAGGCGAAAGACAAAGGCGCGAAAATCATCGTCGCCGACCCGCGTGAAATTCCGATGGCGCGCGTCGCCGATGTCCATCTCGATTTGAAGCCAGGGACGGATGCGGCGCTTGCGATGGGACTGCTCAACTTTTTAGTCGAACACGATTATGTTGATCAAGCGTACGTGGATGAGCGTTGCGATAACTACGAAGAGTTGAAAGCGTCGGTCCGAGACTGGACGCTCGAGCGGACAAGTGAGGTGACCGGTGTCGCCATCGAAAAACTCGAGAAGGCCGGTCATATTTACGGGAAGAGCCCACGTTCGGTCATGTTGTTCGCCCGCGGCGTCGAACAACAGTCAAAAGGCGTCGACAATGTCTCGCTCTATACGTCGATGGCGCTCTTACGAGGCATGATTGGGAAGTTTGCTTCGGGCGTCGCCACGATGACGGGGCAAGGGAACGGGCAGGGTGGACGAGAACATGGACAAAAAGCAGACCTGTTACCAGGCTACCGGAAATTAACTGACCCGAAAGCCGTTGAATATGTGAGCGGGGTTTGGGGCATCGATCCTTCCGAGATGCCAAAACCAGGTGTGTCCGCGTTCGAAATGTTCGATGAGATTCAAGCGGGAACGATTCGGGCGATGCACCTCATGTGTTCGAACCCAGCCGTTTCAGCACCGAACCTTCCGTACGTGTGGGACAGCTTCAACAAACTCGATTTCTTCGTCGTCAGTGACTTCTTCATGTCGGAATCTTGTGAGTTCGCTGATGTCGTCTTACCGGCTTGTTCGTGGGCCGAAGACGAAGGGACGACGACAAACCTAGAAGGACGTGTCATTCGAATCCGGAAAGTGCGCGAACCGCTCGGGGATTCGCTCCCAGACTGGGAAATCATGAAGCGGATCGCTGAGCGGATGGGACGTGGACAGTACTTCCCATACGAGACGGCGCGTGACATTTGGGAAGAGTTCCGCATCGCGACGAAAGGTGGAGCGGCTGACTACTCTGGGATCACATGGGAACGAATCGACGACGAGTATGGTGTCTTTTGGCCATGTCCGTCCGAAGATCATCCCGGCACACCGACGATGTTCAAAGAACGGTTTGGAACGGCGAACGGAAAAGCGAATTTGCCTGTCGTCACATATCGGCCGGCCGGTGAATATGCGAATGAAGAATATCCGGTCACGCTCACGACAGGGCGGGTCGTCTTCCATTACTTGTCGGGCAATCAGACGCGCCGTGTCGACTTCTTGAGCACGATGTCAAAACTGCCGTTCGTGGAAATCCATCCGGAGTTGGCATCAAGTTATAGCCTTCAAACGGGCGACAAAGTCGAACTCCGCACACGTCGCGGATCGATGGTCGTCGAAGCACGTTTGACGAAGGCGATTCGAAAAGATACGGTCTTCGTCCCTTATCATTGGGGCAAGGAGCTCGCCATCAATCAATTGACGAACCCGTGTCTCGATCCGATGTCACGCATGCCGGAGTTCAAGGTATGTGCGGTACAAATGAAAAAGTTACCGGCCAACACCCCGTTACACATTAATCCGTTGACGGTCCCGCTCGGATCAAGCGTGCCGTTCATGGCGGACCATGCGATTGCGACGAGCTGTCACGTCATGGATGAGGAGGTTCATACGAAATGAATAAGGTCATGTATTTAGAGTTTGAACGTTGTATCGGCTGTCGGGCCTGTCAGGCAGCTTGCCGCGAATGCGGGGACCACGAGGGGCTCGAGCGCAACTATGTGGATTATATCGATTTCTCGGAGAACCGTCAGACGTTCCCAATGATCTGTATGCAGTGTAAAAATCCGGCTTGTGCTCAAGTGTGTCCGGCCAATGCGATTCAAATCACGCCAGAGGGCGTCGTGTTATCGGCTTCGGAAGAAAAATGTATCGGCTGCCGGAACTGTACGTTCGCTTGTCCGTTCGGGATTCCGAAGTTCGACTTTGAGAAGAATAAGATGTATAAGTGCGACATGTGTTACGACCGCTCCAAACATGATATCGCGCCGATGTGTGCGTCGGTTTGTCCGTCAGATGCGATTCGCTTCATCGACCATGACGAGATGATGCAACTCCGTCGTCAACGCGTCCAAATGAACATGATCGAAGGGAAAAAGCCTTCGCAAGACGATAAATGGAATTACGTCCCTGAATTCTTTGGCGTCTATTCCGATTGAGATGGAAAGGAAGATGACTTATGTCAAATGAATCAAAAGACCGGGAACGGTTATCCGCACTCGTCGATAACTTGAGCCGGGCCGATGACGTGAAACTGAATCGACGGGCGTTCATCAAATCAACGTTCGGCGCCGGTATCGCACTCGGTCTCGCGACCGTCCCGTTCAATATCGCGGCCTTCGTTCGAAGCGAGCCGAGAACTGACCGTCAGTTCATCACGACGGTCGAGGCGCTAGAGCGCGGGAAATCACTCGAATTTGAATATCCGGGTACGGAACCATCGTTGCTCGTTCATTTAAAGAATGGTGAGTTCGTTGCCTATAACAACAAATGCACCCATCTGCAGTGCCCGGTGTTTTACGTAGAGGAGGAGGACGTACTCCTCTGTCCGTGCCACCGTGGTTACTTCGGTGTCGACGGCCAACCACAGGCCGGTCCGCCGCAGCGGGAACTCCCTAAAATCTTGCTTGAAATCGAGAACGGGAAGATTTTTGCGGTCGGAAGAGAGATTCATCATGGGGCGTAACGGTTGGAGTTTAATCGGATTGGTCATATTGCTCGCGACGAACATGGTACTCTTGCAATATACAATTGAGAGCTACATGGTGTATGATCATGCCTCGATGCGACTGTATATGATCATCGCTGTCATCAATGTCGGATTGATCGGCTTATTATATCGATATTGGAAAAAAATTGAATATCGTACGAAAGAATAGTCCTCCCCTTGAAACGCTTCCAAATGTTGATTGCGTTTCGAGGGGGTTTGTGTTTAGAATGAAGGCAAGCTTTAATATGGCGCAACGTGTTTTAAGGAAGGTCGGTGGAAATGGCTCATTCAAGTAAAGCGATGGTGCTCGAGGAAACAAAAAAATTGGCACATCGAATCATTCATGTCCCAAAAGGCGGTTTTCTGTTCCGAGAACAAGAAGACGCAGCTGAATTTTATATTGTAAAGAGTGGACTGATCCAAATTTCGAAATTGACGGAAAATGGAAAAGAATTGACGTTACGTTGTTTAAGCGCTGAGGCTTGTTGCGGAGAGTTGACGTTATTCGCAATCGAACCAAAATATTTATTTAACGCCAAGGCGTTAGAAGATAGTGAAATTTATGCGGTCAAAATCGAGCGTATTGAAACGATGATTTTGTCGTCGAACCCGGAATTCGTCCGCGAGTTCATGGTCATGATCAACGAACATATGCGGAAACAGCATACGAAATTTAGAGACTTGGTATTGAACGGGAAAAAAGGAGCGCTCTACTCGACGCTCATTCGTATGGCGAACAGCTATGGGGTGGAAGTCGAAGACGGCATTCTCATCGACTTGAAACTGAAAAACCAAGAGCTCGCCAACTATTGCGGGACATCGCGTGAACGCGTGAACCGCATGTTGAACGAGCTCGCTCAAGAAGGGATTATTTCGCTCCCTTCCCGTCAAATCATTATCCATGACCTCGACCGGTTGAAACTGCTCAACCATTGTGAGGACTGTCCGGTCTCGGTCTGTGTCATCGATTGATCACATTACGGCGGCAAGTGATAGCTCGCCCTCGAAATGTTCTAACCCATCGGCCTCGATTGTACAGGCCGATACATAAAAATCGCCATCTTCCATCAACTCATAAGACCGGAGCACGCCTTCGGCTAGCTTGACCCCGTTAGCACGGACCTCGACGACGACACCTTCCATCGAGCGAACGCGCGCTGCGGACAAAAAGTCCAGCCAACGTTTGAAGTGGCGATAGACGGTGACCACCGTCCCGTCCCCTAAGTAGCCGATGACCGCCTGGGTATCATCGATCGTCACGTCGTGGTTTGTATCGATCCGAACGAGCAAGGTGTGCAGCGCTTGTAGTTCTTCCATCGGACTTTCCAGTGGGAACGTGATATCGAGCCCCGTCTCGGTGAACGCAGCCTCGGCGATCGCGACGCCGAAGACACGGAACACGTGGGCCCCGTCTTGACTGAAGAAATATGGTTGTAGCGCCAAGCGAACTTCGGGCGCACAGTGGATTTGAATGAGATGTGACAAATTAATCCCTCCTCTATTCCTTATCGTAAGGAATCGGGGAGGGTTTTTCTGTGTTCAATGTCACAGAAACAAAAGATAGGCGATTTTGTCACAGATTGATGACAGGGTGAGAAAAAAACTCAAGATGCGAAATAAGTGTGAAAGAAGGCACACTTTTTTAAGAGGACGGTCGATAGGATGGGATTAGGGTACGAATTGAACCGTTAAGAGGAGGAATAGACCATGCAACAATTAGACAAAGGGTCACACGCACTCGCCGAGTGGAAGCCGGAGGATGTGGGATTTTGGGAAGGGACGGGAAAACAAGTCGCCAATCGGAACTTGCTCGTCTCGGTCCCGGCACTGACGCTTGCATTCATCGTCTGGCAAATGTGGTCGGTCGCGGCCGTCCAATTGAATTCAATCGGGTTTAGCTTTACGCAAGGCCAGTTGTTCACGTTGGCCGCCCTACCTGGACTCGTCGGGGCGACGTTGCGCTTTTTCTATACGTTCGCAAACAGTATATTCGGCGGTCGGAACTGGACGATCTTCTCGACATCGATTTTGTTGTTGCCGCTCCTAGGCATCGCCTATGCCGTTCAAAACGTCAATACGCCGTATTGGGTATTCATGATTTTGGCCGCACTTTGCGGACTAGGCGGCGGAAACTTCTCGTCATCAAACGCCAACATCGGCGCGTTTTATCCGAAAGCGAAAAAAGGGACGGCGCTAGGGATTAACGGAGGCATCGGGAACTTGGGCGTCTCGCTCGTCCAATTGATCACACCGCTCGTCATCACGACAAGTATTTTCGGGTTCATCGGCGGGAACGCACTCGTGACCGAGACCGGCGAAGAGATTTGGCTTCAAAACGCCGCGCTCCTTTGGGTCGTGCCGACCATCATTTTGACGGTCTGCGCATACTTGTTCATGGATAACTTACCGACCGCGCGTCAATCGCTTCGTGAACAGGCGAGCGTGTTTAAAGACAAACATTTTTGGATTCAAACGTTGCTCTACACGGCGGCGTTCGGTTCCTTCATTGGATATGCCGCAGCGTTCCCGATGATTTTAAAGTTAAAGTTCCCTGAGTCGGACTTGATGGCGCTCGCCTTCCTTGGTGCATTCCTTGGCGCCTCTTCGCGTCCGTTCGGGGGCTGGATCAGTGATAAGATCGGAGCGGCCAAAGTGACATTAATCGTGTTCGGAATCATGGCGCTCGGTACGATCAGTGTCATCATGGCCATCACGAACAGCAACTTGACGATGTTTTTCATCTCCTTCGTCGTCTTGTTCATCGCAACAGGACTCAACTCTGGAGCGACGTTCGCGATGATTCCCCACGTGTTCGTGGCGACGAAGACACCGGCCGTCGTCGGATTCTCGGCAGCGTTTGCTGCTTACGGAGCCTTCTTCATTCCGAAGATGTTCGGTTGGTCGCTCGAGCTCGTCGGTTCGTTCAACGGTGCGTTGTTCGTCATGCTAGGGCTCTATGCGATCTCGATTGCCACCACAATTTATTATTACTTGCGCAGCGGTGCTGAAAAGCCGATTCGCTGACAAATCGACGCAGGGACTGTGAGGGTCCCTGCTGTCGTTGATGGATAGAAAGGATGAACCAAGATGACACCATGGACCGATCGACGGAGACGACCGTTGGAAGACTTACGCATCTCAGTCATTGATAAATGCAACTTTCGTTGCCGATACTGCATGCCGGAAGAGGCGTTCCGCCACCACCAATTTTTAAAACGAGATGAGTTGTTATCGTTTGACGAGATCGAGCGCTTCGTTCGCATCATCGCCCCACACGGCGTGAAAAAAGTGCGTCTGACCGGGGGCGAACCGCTACTCAGGCCGAATCTCGATGAACTGATTCGCCGCCTTCGCGCGGTCACGACCATCGAGACGATCGGGTTGACGACGAACGGCGTCTATTTAGAACGGATGGCGAAAGTGTTGAAGCAAGCTGGGCTCGACCGGGTCAACGTCAGTCTAGACGCCTTATCGGCCGAGACGTTCGGGATGATGAACGGACGCGGCACGTCGCCCGAGACGGTATTACGAGGAATCGATGAGGCGAAACGGCAAGGGCTCGAAGTGAAAGTGAACATGGTCGTCCGAAAAGGCTGGAACGATCATGAAGTCGCCCCTATGGCCGCGTATTTCAAAGAACGGAACATCACGCTCCGTTACATCGAGTTCATGGATGTCGGCACGGCGAATGAATGGAACGTCGAACATGTCGTGTCGTCTGAATCGATTCTTGAGGTGTTGAAACAACGAAATGGATTACTTGAACCGCTTGCACCCGAAACACTAGGAGAAGTCGCGCAACGTTACCGTTACACGGATGGGGCGCAAGTCGGCTTCATCTCTTCGGTCAGCCAACCGTTCTGCGGAACGTGCACGCGAGGCCGCCTATCGAGTGACGGCAAATGGTACACGTGCCTGTTCGCTGAAGACGGGACCGATATCCGCGAATTGCTCCGCAGTGGGGCGAGCGATGAATTGATTGCCATGACACTGAAAATGGTATGGGAAGTACGGGACGACCGCTATTCGGAAGAACGGTCACAAACTGGGAGTCGGACACGTAACCGGATTGAAATGAGTTATATCGGAGGATGAAGACGATGCAAGCACACAACCATGTACATCAAAACACACAGCGTGTCCGGGCAGCGATTTTAACGATCTCGGATACGCGCACACTCGATACGGACGTGTCAGGCGAACATATTTGCACGCTGTTAAAAGAAGAAGCACACACGGTCACATACCGTGAGATCACGAAAGATGACCCATTTGAAATCGAAGCGGCTGTCAGACGAATGGTCGACGAAAAAATGGATGTCATCTTGACGACCGGAGGAACGGGCATCACGAAACGGGACGTCACCATTGAGACGATTCGACCGCTGCTTGACCGGGAAATGGTCGGCTTCGGCGAGTTGTTCCGTTATGTCAGCTTCACGGAAGATATCGGACCGGCGGCGATGTTGTCGCGAGCTTTAGCAGGACGCATCGGGGATACGATCATCTTTTCGATGCCAGGGTCGCGAGGCGCCGTCGACTTGGCGATGACTCGCTTGATTCTCCCTGAGCTCTCCCATATCGTCTGGGAAGCGACACGATGATTGGGATCGTCTTGGCAGGCGGGAAGTCACGTCGGTTCGGGTCTCCCAAATGGAAAGCCCGTTATGAGGACGTCTCGTTTGAAGACCGGGCACGACAGACGCTTAGTACCACGACGACGTCCCAATGGAGCGTCGTGCCGGCCGGACAGTCGATGACACCCTATCAACTCGAAGACGACAGAGAATGGTGCGGCATGGGGCCGCTCGCTGGCATCGTCACCGTCATGCGGCACGTCCCGGCTGAATGGTATGCCATCTGTGCGTGTGATACACCTTTGTTGCCGCCGACCGTTTATGAACGGCTTGCGATAGAACGAGGGAATCAGCCGGTTGTCGCCTACGCCGACAATCGAATCCATCCGCTCATCGCCTTGTATCCCCGCTCGATACTGTCCCAGTTCGAATCCGCGTTACGTCGAGGCGAACGGGCGGTCATGCCTCACTTGACAGAGGCGACAATCGTCTCGTTTGCTGAACGGGACTGGTTTAAAAATGTGAACACACTGAGAGATTATGAAGAAGTGCTAGGAAAGGAAGTGGAGTAATGGAAAAGGGATCGACGCTATTTCGTAAGCCGCTCGCCGTTGACGAGGCGGTCGCACGCGTCGAAGAAGCGACGGGGAGAGGTCGGACGGAAACGGTACCGTTGCATCGGACGAACGGACGGATTTTAGCGATGGATCTCGTCGCGACGCATGACGTTCCGGCGTTTGACAAGTCGCCACATGACGGTTTTGCTGTCCGCTCCGCGGACTTGTTGACTGCGAACCGCGATGAACCGGTGACATTACCCATTCAATACGTTCAGGGAGCTGGACACGTCGGAGAACCGCTCCGCGCCGGCGAGGCGATTCGCATCATGACCGGGGCAAAAATTCCAGACGGAGCCGATGCGGTCGTCATGCTCGAGCTCGTACAAGCGGATGAACGAGTCGTGACGTTCAAACGACCGGCCCGTGATGCCAACATCTCCTATCGCGGGGAAGATGTGGCGGCAGGAACGCATATCGTCGGCCGAGGCACCCGCATCAATCCAGGCGTCATCGCCTTGCTCGCAACGTTCGGCTATGAACAAGTCGACGTGTACGTGAAACCACACATCACCGTGTTCGCGACTGGAGACGAGCTCGTCGAACCGGGGCGGAAGAAAGCCGACGGGCAAATTTATAATTCGAATGCGTATATGATTCTTGCCCAAATCGAGGAGCTTGGCGGCGCGGCAACGTATGGCGGCATCTTGCCGGATACGTTCACTTCGACGAAGCGGGCGGTCGAAGAAGCGCTTCAGACGAGTGATGCCATCGTCACGACAGGCGGGGTATCGGTCGGCGATTTCGATTATTTACCGGATGTGTATGAGGCGCTCGGAGCGACAGTACTGTTTAATAAAGTCGGGATGCGGCCAGGATCCGTCACGACGGTCGCGCATGTCGAAGGTCGGCTGTTGTTCGGTTTATCCGGCAATCCGTCTGCCTGTTTTGTCGGCACGGAACTGTTTGTCGGTACGTACATGAAGACGTTGTTCGGACAAACGGAACGTCCTGTCATTTTGGCGGAACTCGGTGTCGATTTCCCGAAACCGAATCCGTTCGACCGCTTCGTCCGTGGACATGTGACGATTGATGCGACCGGGCAGACGGTCGTTCATCCGAGCGGTAAAGATAAGTCGGGCATCGTCTCCTCGCTCGCGACGTGTAACGCGTTGATTCATCTGCCAGGCGGGACGAGAGGGTTTCAGAAAGGAGACACGGTGCGATGTCGAATCATCGATCGGCTTTGATTTTACAAGTGGTCGGCTATCAAAATAGCGGCAAGACATCGTTCGTCTCCGAGCTGACAACACGCTTGTCGGCGACGGGGCTCCGTGTCGGCGTCATCAAGCACCACGGTCACGGAGGGTCGTTCGACTTGCCGATGACTGACTCGCACCGTCACGCGTTGGCCGGTGCCGTGCTATCGAGTGTGATCGGTGAGGACGGGACGTTGATCGAGTGGCAAGCGGTCGATACGTTTGAATTGCTCCTCAACTGGTACGAGGCGCACGTCGACATCGTGCTCATCGAAGGATACAAACGGAAAGATTATCCGAAAGTGGTGCTCGTGCGAGACGGGCATGAACAACCGGTCGATGTGACGAACGTGATCGCACGCGGAGACTCCGTGGCAGACAAGGACCGGTTGATGCGTTCAGTGGAAAGGTGGATGGAGGATGAAATGGTATCAAGTGAATGAACATCCGCTCGAACCGATGGCACTTTACGAAACGGTCCGACATCGAAACGTCGGGGCGGTCGTGCTGTTTATCGGGACGGTGCGGGAAATGACTGGTTCCAAACAGACCGAACTCTTGGAGTATGAATCATACGTACCGATGGCCGAGAAGATGCTCGAACAAATCGCGAAAGAAGTAGCAGAACGTTGGCCTGGTGCGTTGACGGCGATCCATCACCGGATTGGACGACTCGATATCATGGAAGAAGCGGTCGTCATCGCGACGAGTTCTTCCCATCGCGCCGACGCCTACGAGGCGAATCGTTACGCCATCGAACGGATTAAAGAAATTGTCCCGATTTGGAAACGGGAGCATTGGACCGACGGCACGAAATGGATGGGTGATCAAAAAGAACAACACCCAGGACGCCCGGAAGGAGTGACGTACACATGATTGAGGTATTATGTTTTGCCCACGTGGCAGAAGAGTTGGCGGTCCGGTCCTATACCGTTTCAGCGCCACAAACAATCGCCGCCTTGCGAGCGGATTTGGCCGAGCGGGGCGTGTCAGGAGCGGAACGTCTCATGTTCGCGGTCAATGAGCGTTATGAGACGGACGAATACACGGTTGCAGACGGGGACACGGTCGCCGTCATTCCAATGGTGAGCGGAGGGTAAACGATGGAATTGACACATATGAACAACCAAGGGCGGGCGCGGATGGTCGATGTCTCGGATAAACCGGAAACGACACGTACTGCTCGGGCCCGTACATCAGTTGAACTGAGCGGTGAACTCAAACAGCTCATCACGAATGGGGGTCTTGCAAAAGGGGATGTACTCGCTGTCGCTCAAGTGGCTGGCATCATGGCCGCCAAAGAGACGAGCCGCATCATTCCGATGTGTCATCCGCTCGCCTTGAAAAAAGTCGATTTGACGTTCGAATGGGACGGGACACAGCTCATCATCGAGTCGTTTGTGAAGACGAAAGGCGATACCGGTGTCGAGATGGAGGCGTTGACGGCAGCAATGGTCGCTGCATTGACCGTGTACGATATGACGAAAGCAGTCGATAAAGGCATCGTCATCGGACCGACATACTTGCTCGAGAAACAAGGCGGGAAGTCAGGGGACTACATCCGATGACACATATCCCGGAACGTTACGCGCGGCAGGCCCGGTTCCACGGCATCGGGGTGGAGGGCCAAGAACATCTGATGGAGAAACGAGTGCTCGTCGTCGGTCTCGGCGCGCTCGGGGCGGCCGTTAGCGATCAACTTGTTCGGGCCGGCGTCTCGCTCATCCTCGTCGACCGCGACTATGTCGAGGTGACGAACTTACAACGACAGACGCTCTATACGGAACAGGACGCACGTGCTGAGACGCCGAAAGCGGTCGCGGCACTCGAACGCCTGCGGGCCATCAACTCAGACGTTGAGTTGGACGCGCAAATCGCCGATGTCTCGTGGGATTGGCTTCGGCCTTTGCCGCCCATTGATCTCGTCTTGGACGCAACCGATAACGTCGAGACGCGCCTTCTATTGAACGATTTCGCACTCGAGCGTGGCATTCCGTTCTTGTTTGCCTCTTGCGTCGGGGCATACGGCATGAACTATACGGTGATGCCGGGAAACGCGCCGTGTCTTCGTTGTCTCATGCGTCATTTGCCGCTAGCCGGGCAAACGTGCGCGACAGCGGGGGTGGTGGCGCCAATCGTGCAACATGTGGCAAGTCGTCAAGCCGTCGAGGCTTTGAAATATTTGACGGGGCGTCATGAAAAGATGGAACGTCGACTCTTGATTGAAGACATGTGGGAAAACCAGTCACAGCGACTCGATGTCGCACGGCTCGTCGATGTGTCTTGTCCTTCTTGTCAAACCCACGACTATCCGAGCCTCGTCCCGAATCGGCAACAGACAGCACTCCTCTGTGGGCGTGACGTCGTCCAAGTCCGGCGGTCCATCGAAGGGCTTGAACCAATCGCACATCAACTCGAACGTGCGGACATCGCTGTGAAGCAAACACCGTTCACGTTAGAATGGCGATGGCGGAATCATCGGATGCTTTTGTTTAAAGACGGTCGTGTGCTCGTCCATGGAATTGATGACGCGAACGTCGCAATCGCGATGGTCGATGAGTGTCTTGGCGCATAGAAAAGTGTCCCCCGAAAAGCGGAGGACACTTTTTTGGTTAGCGTGGGATTGTAAGCACTTGCCCGACGCTGATCAAGCTGACGTTCGTAATATTGTTGGCGGCTGCAATCTTAGCGACAGTCGTGTTATACATCGTCGCAATCTTGTAGAGCGTATCCCCTGATTTTACCGTGTATTTCACCGTAGTCGTCGGTGGTGTGACGGTTGTACCTGGGATGATCAGTACTTGTCCGACATAGATGGAGTTGACGTTCGTAATATTGTTGGCGGCTGCAATCTTAGCGACAGTCGTTTTGTACAAAGTGGCGATCTTATAGAGCGTGTCACCCGATTTAACCGTATACTTGACGGTCGTCGTAGGTGGAGGAGTTACAGTGGTACCCGGGATGACGAGCACTTGTCCGACATAGATGAGACTGTAGTTTGTAATTTTGTTGGCCGCGGCGAGCGCAGCGACTGTGACGTTGTAAGCTCGGGCGATGCTATAGAGCGTATCGCCTGATTTGACGGTATACGTTTTGCTGGTAGATGTGTTTTGGTAAGCGAGCAATTGCGAGACAGTGACGAACTTGTAGCCTTTCGCTTTCAACTGGGCAATCATCGTCGGCAAGGCGAGTGGTGTACCTGGAGCGCCGGCACCGGTGTGCATCAAGACGATTGAGCCTGGTTTGATGTTCGCCTGTACTTTCGTATTGATTTGGCTAGCAGTGACTCCTTTCCAGTCCACGGTATCGATGTTCCATTGAATCGTATAACCGTAGCCGGCAGCGCCGACTCCGCTCAACACGGCGCTATTGACGGCGCCGAACGGTGCCCGGAAGATTGGTTTTGTCGTTTTACCAGTAATGGATTTGATTTTTGCTTCCGTCCGATCAAGTTCTGATTTCATTTGCGTGGCGGTCAACTTTGTAAAGTCTGGATGGGTATACGAATGGTTACCGAGTTGGTGACCTTTAGCTGCGATGTTTTTAATGTATTGAGGATGGTTATTGGCGCCTGATCCAGTCAAAAAGAAAGTGGCTTTGACATTGTTCTTGGCAAGTATGTCCAAAATCTTATTCGTATTCGCACCATCCGCCCCGTCATCGAACGTCAACGCGACAACTTTACTCGTCGTATTCACGCTCGTAATGAATTTCGAAGCGGCGGCGTCAGCCGATTTTGGATAAGCGACTAACGGTGCCAACATGATCAACAAGGCCATCAACACACGTACAAACTTGCTCTTCATTTTGGTTTCGCCTCCATTCTTGGGTGTATGTATCTTGATGTTAAGGCTTTCCATATATTGAGCTGTGTATATATTTTATATACCCCCTTTTAGTGGTAAACATCGTCTAACCCTAAAAATAGGGAAAGGAATTTTTGGATAATGACTCTCAATATTTGTGTTCAATTTATGAGCGACAAACGTGCCAAATATCACACAATCCTCACACATTTCCTAAAAAAGGGTGCTATCATGAACAATGTGTGAAGAATGTAAGCGATTGAATAGGGGGATTCAACATGAGCAAATCAATGAAACGGTTCGGGGTGGCATTTGGTCTCGTCGGTCTGTTCGTCCTTGGGGCGTGCGGAGCCGATGAAACGGCCAGTGGTACGGAGACGGTGCAGTCGATGGAACCGGTAGAAGCAGAATTAAACGTTCCGGCCACGGCGGACAAAGACGAGACGGTCACGTTGGCGGTTCGCGTCACACAAGACGGTGAAGCGGTCGATGATGCCGACGAGATTAAGTTCGAGGTCTGGAAAAATGGCGCCAAGGAAGAGAGTGAGATGACGAAAGCGTCGCTCACAGAAGATGGAGTCTACGAGGCGGAGACGACGTTTGTCGAAGAAGCAGTTTACACGGTGCAAGTCCATGTGACGGCCCGTTCGATGCATACGATGCCGACGACGAACGTTACGGTTGGCCATCCGGAGACGGCGGCCGAGGCTGAAGCTGAAGCTGAGCAAGACCATCACAACCACGCGGGAGCAGACATTGTCCTTGATCCGACTCAAGCTGTCGCCAATGAAGTCCAACCGTTCACAGTCAACGTCGAAATTGAGCATGAGGCGTTGACGGGTGCGGACGTCCAACTCGAAGTGTTCAAAGACGGAGCGGACAAGCACGACTGGGTGAAGCTTGATGAAACGGAAGACGGAAGCTATGCAGGTGAGCATACATTCAAAGAGTCAGGCATATACAACGTTCAAGTCCATGTGACGAAAGGACACGACATCCATGAACACATCATGGAGACGGTCGAGGTCAAATAAAAAAACGATCGGCCGCGGCCGATCGTTTTTTTCTTATGCGTTCTGATAGAGTGACTCGACTTGCTGTTGAAGCGATTCGTTCTCGAGGAACTCGTCGTACGTCGCTTCTTTGTCGACAATCCCGTTCGGCGTCACTTCGATGATGCGCGTGGCAATCGTCGAGATGAGCTGATGGTCATGCGAGCTGAAGAGGAGGACGCCTTTGAACGTTTCGAGACCGTTGTTGAGCGCTGTGATCGACTCGAGATCCAAGTGGTTCGTCGGATCGTCGAGGACGAGGACGTTCGAGTTCGAGAGCATCATTTTCGAGAGCATGCAACGCACTTTCTCTCCCCCTGAGAGGACAGATGCTTTCTTCATGACTTCTTCGCCTGAGAAGAGCATACGTCCGAGGAAACCGCGAAGGAACGTATCCGACTCGTCGGCTGGTGAGAACTGGCGTAACCAATCCAAGATGCTCTTATCCGAGCCTTCGAAGTATTCCGAGTTGTCTTTCGGGAAGTACGACTGTGTCGTCGTCACGCCCCATTTGACCGTACCCGTGTCCGGTTCCATCTCGCCCATGATGATTTTGAAGAGAGTCGTAATGGCAACGTCCGAACGGCCGACGAATGCGACTTTGTCCGTCTTGTTGAGTGAGAACGTGACGTTGTCGAGTACTTTGACGCCATCGATCGTCTTCGAGACGTTGTCGACGTAGAGCACGTCGTTCCCGATTTCACGTTCCATCGAGAAACCGACGAACGGATAGCGACGTGATGATGGACGGATATCGTCGAGCGTGATTTTATCGAGCAACTTCTTACGCGACGTCGCTTGACGCGCCTTCGAGGCGTTCGAGCTGAAACGGGCGATGAAGTTTTGAAGTTCTTTGATTTTCTCTTCTTTTTTCTTGTTCTGGTCGTTGGCCATACGCGAAGCGAGTTGGCTCGACTCGTACCAGAAGTCGTAGTTCCCGACGTACAATTGGATCTTCCCGAAATCAAGGTCGGCCATGTGCGTACAGACTTTGTTCAAGAAGTGACGGTCGTGGGATACGACGATGACGGTATTCTCGAAGTTGATCAAGAACTCTTCGAGCCATTGGATCGCTTTGAGGTCAAGACCGTTCGTCGGCTCATCGAGGAGAAGAATGTCAGGTTTGCCAAACAATGCTTGAGCAAGGAGGACTTTGACTTTCTCGCCACCTGTGAGCTCGCTCATGAGCTTGTGGTGTGATGCATCCGTGATCCCTAGTCCTTGAAGGACCATGGCAGCTTCTGATTCGGCTTCCCAACCGTTCATCTCAGCGAATTCGCCTTCGAGTTCAGCAGCGCGCATACCATCTTCGTCAGAGAAATCTTCCTTCATATAGATGGCGTCTTTCTCTTTCATGACTTGATACAAACGCTCGTGGCCCATGATGACCGTCTCGAGTACCGCTTGATCTTCGTACGCATAATGGTCCTGCTTGAGGACGGCGAGGCGTTCGCCAGGTGAAAAGCTGACGTCACCTGTTGTCGTTTCTTGCTCACCGGCAAGAATTTTTAAGAATGTCGACTTCCCGGCACCGTTCGCGCCGATCAAGCCGTAGCAGTTGCCTGGTGTGAACTTGATGTTCACGTCTTCGAACAACTTGCGTCCACCGAATTGGAGACTTACGTTATTTACTGTAATCATGTATAGGATCCCTCGTTTTTCTGATTAGTTTACGACGTGTATTGTATCACGTTTTTTGAAAACGCGCAGTCGTGGGTAAAAATGAAACAAACAGCAGCCTGATTCGTATAGAGAAGAAAGGGGGAATCAGCCATGAAAACAACACTCTCGCTGAAAGAAGCGTGGTCAAACTACTACAGCCGAGATTTCTTCCGGCTCTGGGTCATCTTCCTCGTGACGGGCATCGGGTCGTATTTTCTATTCAGGGCCGTCATCGCCCCTGAACAAGTGGACGAAATTTTAGCTCAGCTCGGCGAATCATTTGAATCACAAGGATTGACGTTCGATTCGAGCGCACGCGAGACGATGATCGCCCTATTCGTGAACAATACGCGCGTCACGTTGCTCGCTTTCCTGCTCGGGATGATCCCGCTCTTCATCCCGTATGTGTTCGTCGTCATCAACGCCGCGGTCATCGGCCTGGTCGCCATGCTTGTTGGGTTTGCCGGCGAGTCCGTGATCCGGGTCATCGTGCTCGGCATTTTGCCCCACGGCATCACCGAAATCTCGGCTATCTTGCTCGGAGCGGCGATGGGGTTGTCGCTTAACCGTTACATCTGGAAAAAACTACGCGGGAAAGAGACCGACGTCACGTTCAAGGCGCTGTTCGTGGCAGGCGTGAAGACATTTCTCGTCATCGCAGTTCCGCTCCTCGTCATCTCTGCGATCATCGAGGCGTACGTGACCCCACTGTTATTACAGTAAAAAAGCCATCGCTGATGGCTTTTTTACTTGAAATGAGGCGTCGTCTCGACACAGTGGGTTAAACGAATCCCTTCCGTAGACACCTCGCCATTCACTTGCCAGATTTCAAGTCCGTCCGCGATTGCGTCGCGAATCAGCTGCCGAATTCGTAAGTCGTGTTTCCGATTCGAGTTGCCGGTGAAGATGGGCGCATCATATAAGAAAACATACAGCAAGACGGCCCGACCAGTTTTCGGCAACGTCGCAATGAGTGTCTCGAGATGTCGAATCAACCGTTCGGTCTCGATTGGTCTCGTCACCGCACGCCGTTCAAAGCGGGGGAGAGGCGTTACGAACAACTCGGCTAGAGGTGCTTTCACTTCGATATAAGTGCCATCGACTTTAAAGTCGATTCGTGACGCATCGACGACTTTCTCTCGTTCCACATGTCTCGGAGAAGGAAAAGCTGAAATCACGTTCGTCCGCAACCAATGTTCGACGAAATCGTTGACGCGGCCTTGATGAATTCCAATCCATTGTCGGTCCGCGTCAATCGAGATGGCCTCCACCGTGAAGGCGGTGTTCCGTCGCGGGTCGTCCGTCGCTGAGACGAGGCAAGGAACCCCGTCAAAGACGAGGTCACCGATGCGGCCTGTGACCGGACAGTGGCAGGCGACGACAGTGTCATCGAGCAATACGTCCATCACGAACCGGTTACGTCGTCTTAAGATGATTCCTTCCTGCAGGTCTTGTGCGAAGCGATACATCGTCAGTCGACGCGTGTGACCGTCGTGTCGAGCTCGAACGTGACGTTGCCGGCTAAGGCGCGTGAAATCATACAGCCATCTTTCGCTTTTTTAGCAATCCGTTCGACGAGCGTGATGTCACGGTCTGTAAACGCGACTGGCACATTGATGCGAGTCGTGTAACGAATCGTCTCATACGTGAAGACACCGTTCGTCACGTCGACGATGCCTTCGGCGTCGATCGTGATGCCTTGATGTGACAGGTCACTCCGTCCAAGCATGGCCGCAAGTGTGATGATATAGCAGGTCGCCGCAGCACCGAGCAACATCTCATCCGGGTTCGTGCCGATGCCGGGTCCGTCCATTTCCGGGGGAATCGAGATCTGTGTCTTTAACCGTTCGGCCTCGATCGTTCCGACGTCGTTGCGTCCGCCGGTCCAGTCGAGGTTCATTTGAAACGTATGCTTCATAAAAAATCGCCTCCAATGTCTCTATTCTAGAAGAGAACGATTGGAGGCGCATGTGTTATGCTCGCGCGCGTTCAGCGAACGTACGGAGCGTCTGGATGATGACGTGGGTCGCTTTTTCCATGTTGTTGACGGAGACGTACTCGAACTTGCCGTGATAGTTCTCGCCACCCGTGAAGATGTTCGGGGTCGGGAGTCCCATATACGACAGTTGCGAACCGTCCGTCCCGCCGCGAATCGGTTCGATTTTCGGTTCGATGCCTAGTTCGCGCATGACGTCGGCGACGGTGTCGACGATGTGTTTTACCGGCTCGATTTTCTCGGCCATGTTGTAATATTGATCGTCCATTTTCAAGTCGATACGCGCTTCGCCGTACTTCTGTTTCCATTCGACGACGAGCTTTTCAAGCAACGCTTTGCGCGCCTCAAACTTTGTGCGGTCGTGGTCGCGGATAATGTATTGCAGCGTCGTCGTCTCCACGTCGCCAGAGAAGCCGTTCAGATGGAAGAAGCCTTCATAGTCGCTCGTATGTTCCGGTGCCTCATCGGCCGGGAGGCGGTTGTGGAACGCCATCGCCAATTTCATCGAGTTGACCATCTTGTTTTTGGCGCTGCCCGGGTGCACGTTCGTCCCATGGAACGTGACCGTGGCGCCGGCAGCGTTGAAGCTCTCGTATTGCAGTTCACCGAGCGGGCCGCCGTCCATCGTATAGGCGAAATCGGCGTTGAAGCGGGCGACGTCGAACTTATGTGGTCCGCGTCCAATCTCTTCGTCCGGTGTGAAGGCGATTCGCACCGGGCCATGCGGGATTTCCGGATGGGCCAATAAGTATTCGACCGCAGTGACGATCTCGGCCATGCCGGCTTTGTCGTCGGCACCGAGCAGCGTCGTGCCGTCTGTCGTGATGAGTGTATGTCCGACGTAGCCATCGAGCTCCGGGAAGTCACGCGGCGACAAGATGACTTGGAGCGCCTCGTTCAAGACGATATCGCCGCCCTCGTAATGTGCGACGAGTTGCGGGTTGACGTTCGTCCCGGTGAAGTCGGTCGCCGTATCGACGTGGGCGAGCAGGCCGATCGTCGGTACGTCATGGTCGACGTTACTCGGAAGGGTGGCGAACAAGTAGCCATAGTCATCCGTCTCGACGTCCTCGAGTCCAATCGCTTTTAACTCAGCCTCGAGATGGCGAATCAAATCCCATTGTTTCGCTGTCGACGGTGTCGTCTCACTCGTGAAGTCGGACTGTGTATCAATTTTTGCATACGTGATTAAACGTTCAATTAATTTCGATTGCATGGTCTGCCTCCTCTAATCAATCTGTTCTCGTTTAGTGTAGCATGAGAGCCGTTTTGAGAAGTATCGAAATTGTTTGAAAATAAAAAGAGAGGCGCAAGGCCTCTACTTTTACTCAATTTGTATGAAACAAGGGTGCTGGCCTTTTTTAAAGAAGGAACGGCAGGAGAAACGGCAACAAAAACGACGTGAAGATGGCGGACAGGCCCATCGCCGCGCCCCCGGTGGCCCCTGAGAGCGGATGTTCTGTCGCGGCTTGAGCCGTGCCGATGCCGTGGCTGATCGTTCCGAGTGCGAGTCCTCGCGTGAACGGATCAGTCACTTTGAAAAGCGACAACATTAGCGGACCGAACATGGCACCGAGTATGCCACAGGCGACAGTGATGGAGGCAGCAAGCGCCGCGTCTCCTTGGAGCTGTTTTGCCAGTTCGAGTGCAATCGGAGCAGTGACGGATTTGACCGCTAGCCCGATGAGCACTTGGTCCGTCAGTTTGAGCGCCGTTCCGATCATGACTGCGACGATGATCGTCGAGACGGTACCGGCAACGATTGCACTGAGGGCACGTCTCGCGCGTGCGAGTAGCGTCGGCAAGTTGCGGTACAACGGCAGACCGAGGGCGACGGTCGCCGGGCCGAGTAAAATCGTGATCAAATCTTTGGCCGGTTCATACACGTCGTACGGTTGTTCAAAGAGAAGGAGGATCACAATCAAAATAGTTGTGCTCAAGAAGACGACGTTCGTGAACGGAGACGCCCATTTAAATGATAGTTTTCGGCTGATGAGATAGACACCAACTGTGACGAGTACCCAAAATAATGTCATGACGCTTCACCTCGTCTTCCGGAGATGATGGCGGTCACGATGAGCCCCACACTTAGACTGATCATCAAGGCGAGAAAGAGCGGAATCCCTTCTGCTTTTAATAGATTACTATAAGACATGAGACCGACCGCAATCGGGATGAAGAAGAAAGCGAGATGTTTCGTGAGGAAGCCGGCACTGTCCTCGATCCATTCGACTCGGATGATTTTTGTCATAAGTAATATCAACAACAGCATCATCCCGACGACGTTCCCAGGCACTTTCCATTCTAAAGTGGCGACGATCCAATTGCCGAGCGCGCTTAACCCGAATAAGAGCGAAAGGCCGATCATCCATTTGATAAAGAGTTGCATGTATACCATCCTTTCGCGAATACGTTCAAAACGTAAGAATTTTCTCAGATTTATTTGTACAGGTCAAGGTTAGGCAATCATCAAAAAGTGAAGTTCTTCTCTCCAAAGAGGTTTTATAAAAGCACGGAAAGCCGTGTGGAACACATCAAGAATGACCGAATCGAAAAGAGAGTCGACCCTGTGCGGGCGACTCTCTTTTGAATTACGCTTCTTTTTTCTTACGGAACCGTGCGAAGAACTCATACACGATTGGAACGATGAGGAGCGTCAATAGCGTTGAACTTGTCAATCCACCGATGACGGTCACACCGAGACCTTTCGAAATCAAAGCGCCACCTTCAAGACCGAGCGCGAGCGGTGCGAGGGCACCAATCGTCGCGAGTGCCGTCATGAGGATTGGGCGGAGGCGCGTACCGGCTGCCTCGAGCAAGGCATCACGCGTCGAGAGACCAGCTTCTTCTTTATGAATAACACGGTCAATCAAGACGATGGCGTTCGTCACAACGATCCCAATCAACATGAGCGCTCCAATCAAGGCAGATACCGAGATCGTCTCGCCAGTTATGAGAAGGGCGACAAGTCCCCCGATAATCGCGTAAGGGAGCGAGAATAGGACGACGAACGGTGTAACGGCACCGCCGAACGTGATGACGAGCACCAAGTAGACGATGGCAACGGCTGCGAGCATGGCGAGACCGAGCTGAGTGAACGATTCTTGAATCTGTTCCGTGACACCGCCGACATCATACGAGACGCCAGTCGGGAGCTCGATGTCAGACACACGTTCTTCGATGGCCGCCGAAGCTTCCGTCGCTTTGTCCGTGCTGAGCTCGACGTTGACGCGAGCGAGGAGCTTGCCGTCACGCTGGACGAGCGTATCCGGTGTCGTGCCTTCCTCGACTTCGATGAAGTCTGAGATTGGACGTGGTCCGAACGGCGTCGTCACTTCTTGTTCCTGCAAATCGTCAATGCTGTCGTACGTGACTTGTTCTGTCGGAATGATGACGTCGAGTTGCTTGTCATCAATCGTCACGGTCGAGAGCGGACTTTCTTGCGCTTGGAACTGTCCAATCGTCTGGGCGAGCTGAGCGGCCGATACACCTGCCTCAGCAGCTGCTTGCTGGTCGACGTTGAACGTGTACTGGACGTATGATTCACGAAGATCAGACGTCGCTTGACGGACGTAATCTGTCTCTTCTTCAATCGTCTCAATGAACGTCGGAACGATGGCTTCGAGGTCTTCGAGTGAGTTGGCGTAGACGTTGTACGTCACGCCGCTCGTTCCGGCACCGCCGGCGAAGTCTTGTTCTTTCCATTCACCGCCAGAGGCGAGTTCGTTCAAGCGTTCGACGTCGGCGATTTTGACATCGGCGAAATCTTCCGTGTCCGGATCGTACTGGACGATGAAAATTCCTTGTTTGTTGTTTCCTGGGTTAAGCGGGTTCTCGCCACCGACCGTGAATTGAACATCGGTCGCGTCCGCTTGCTCTTCCATGAAATACGTCTCGGCGATTTCGGCCGCCGCAATCGAGTCGTCAAGCGTTTGTCCCGGCTCTGGGTCGAACGTGACGTAAAGCGTCTTCTCAGATTCTTGGTTCAAGAAGTTGACCCCGATGGCTGGGACGAGGGCGAAACTTCCGATTAAAAGAACGGTAGCCAGGCCGAAGACGACGAGTTTATGGTTGAGCGACCAGTTGAGGACGCCGCGATACCATTCGGCGAGTTTCCCTGGTCCTTCTTCCGGCTTCAACTTGTCACGGTTCTTAAAGAACGAGTCGGCCATCATCGGCACGACCGTGATCGCGACGAGAAGTGATGCGAGCAAAGCGAAGACGACGGTCAAGGCGAACGGTAAGAACAGCTCGCCGACGAATCCGGTGACGAACCCGAGCGGCAAGAAGACGGCAATCGTAACGATTGTCGACGACGCGATCGGAATGAACACTTCTTTCGTCGCGGCGATAATCAGTTCTTTGCCGCGCAACGTCTCGTTCGGACGGGTGAGGCGACGGTAAATGTTCTCAATGACGACGATGGAGTCATCGACGACCCGTCCGATGGCGACGGTCATCGCGCCGAGCGTCATGATGTTGAGCGTGATGTCGAGCTGTTTCAAGACGATCAACGCCATCAAGAGCGAGAGCGGGATGGAGATGACCGCAATAATCGTCGAGCGGAAGTTACGAAGGAACACGAGAATAATCAAAATGGCGAATAGACCACCGAGTAACGCTTTCGAGACCATCGTCTCGACCGATTCTTCAATCGGTTGACCTTGGTCGAGCGTGACGGAGACGTTGGCCGTGTCATAGTCGGCTTCGAAGTCGGCGAGCACCTCTTTGACGGCGTTGACGACGTCGACGGTGTTCGCGTCTTGTGTTTTCGTCACTTGAATCCCGATTGAACGTTCTCCGTTTGAGCGCGAAATCGATTCCTCGATGCCACGGTCTTCAATCGTCGCGAGTTCGCTCAAAGCGACGGTCGGGACGGTTGTCGGGATATTGGCAGGTGGGACGGCACCTGGTACTTCAGTCGGGACTTGTGGGGTCTCGCCAGTCGGAAGTTCCGTTGGCGCACCTGGCACCGGCTGTTCCGTTTGTGCGGGTGAGTACGGAATTTGGAGGTCGCGGAACGCCTCGAGCGTCTCCGACTTCCCGTCGATGACGACGGCTTGCTCCGTATCACCAAGTTCATACAGGCCGAGCGCGATGCGGGCGTCGTTCGCTTGAATCAACTGTTTGACCGTGTCTTCCGTCAAGTTGTATTCGGCGAGTGCCTCCGCATCGAACTGAAGCTCGACGCGACGAATCTCTTGTCCGGCGATTTGGACGGTCTGAGCGCCTTCGACGCCTTCAAGGGCCGGCTGCAACTCATCTTCGACCAATTTCGTCAATTCGGCCAAATCGAGGCTCTCATCTGAGACGGCTGCACCAACGACAGGGAACGCGTCAAAGCTGAGTCGTGATACTTGTGGGTCTTGAACGGCTTCTGGCAATTCGACGTTGCTGAGCGCGTCTTTGACGAGCTGTTCAGCTTCTTCCATATCAGTGCTGAAGTCATAATCGATTTGAATGTTTGAAGCGTTCTGGAACGAAGACGAACGAACTTGTTCGACCCCGTTCAAGCTCTTCAAGCGCTCTTCGAGCACGGTGCTGACTTCGTCGAGCACTTGTTCAGGTGAGGCTCCTGGGTAAATCGTCGTCACCGAGACGGTCGGTGTCGTGATATCAGGCAATGTTTCTAGTTTCATCGTCAAGCCGGCGAAAATTCCGGCGGCCGTCAAGATGATGGTCATCAACCAGACGGCGAACTTGTTATTGACGGAGAAGGACGTGATTTTTTGCATGGGGTTCATTTCTCCTCTAATAGATTAGTCTGTTTTACCCGAATCGATGTTCTGGGCTCGCTCGATCAAGCGAGCGATAATGTCTTGTTTTAAAGCAGGTGGGGCGACGCCGACATTGAAGTGCTCGGACATCATCATTCCTTCGAGCGCATAGCGGATGATCATCGTCTCCACTGGATCGCTCGTCTGTTGAAACTGTGCGAAGAACGTGTCGAGGTCGTGTTTCCACCGCTCTGCGTACTCTTGGTCGACGGCGAACAATGTGAGGAACGCAATCATCTTTTCGGCGTCGATGTGGATGGCTGAGCGCTCCGGATGAAGTTTCGTCTCGTCAAAGAGACGCACGAACGCCTCGACAGGGCCATTGCCATCGGCTTGGAGCGATTCGTACAACTCGTTTTGCTCGGTTTGGAGCCGTTCCACGATGGCGGTCAACAACGCTTCTTTGGATGGATAGTGGTACAAGAGACCACCTTTCGAGACACCCGCCGTCTTGGCGACTTCATCCAATGTCAGGTGATGCACACCGTGCTCCATGATGATATCCGTCGCGGCATCTAACAGTTTTTGCTTGGTGATTATTGATCGGTTTGTCATGTCATCCCTCTTTTCTGTACCGACCAGACGGTTTGTTCTCTTCTACTATAGGTGCGTAGTCATTTTGAAGTCAAGAAATGATGACGTCAAAACTGTTAAGTTATGTATTTATAACTACTGTAAACGATTTCAAAAAAAGGTTGACGTGAGAATGATTATCAGTGATGATAGTAACTGAGAGTAATTATCATTACCAACAATAGAGATGAATAAGTGGGGGATAATCAAATGAACAAAAAGTACATGGCGCTCGGCCTATCGGCTGCGCTCACAACATCACTCCTGGCCGCTTGCGCGAGCACGGAAGAGACGACGTCAAATGATAACGAGACAGCAGAAGAGTCAAAAGTCGTCAACGTCTACTCGAGCCGTCACTATGACGTCGATAAAGAACTTTACAAGCAGTTCGAAGAAGAGACGGGCGTAAAAGTTAACGTCGTCGAAGGGAAAAGCGATGAGCTTCTCGAGCGTTTGAACACAGAAGGTGAGAGCACAGAAGCCGACCTCTTTATCACGGCAGACGCCGGGAACTTGTATCAAGCGAAAGACGCGGGTCATCTTCAAGCGGTCGATAGCGACGTGCTTGAGTCGAACGTCCCTGAAAAATATCGTGATACGGACAACGAGTGGTTCGGTCTCACGAAACGGGCACGTGTCATCGTCTATGCAAAAGACCGTGTGAAACCAGAAGACTTGTCAACATACGAAGCGCTCACAGAAGAACAGTGGAACGGAAAAGTGCTCGTTCGTCCGTCTGAGAACATGTACAACATCTCACTCCTCGCTTCATTCATTGAAGTGAACGGTGTCGATCAAGCGAAAGAGTGGGCGAAAGGCATGGTCAACAATATGGCGCGTGATCCACAAGGGAACGACCGTGACCAAGCGAAAGCGGTCGTCGCCGGTGAAGGGGACGTCGCCATCATGAACACATACTACATGGGTCTCATGTTGAACTCAGAAGACGCGGAAGAGAAGAAAGTGGCCGAGCAACTCGGTGTCTTCTTCCCGAACCAAGACACGACGGGGACACACGTGAACATCTCGGGGATTGCGATGACAAAAGCAGCCAAGAACTCAGAAAACGCGAAGAAACTCATGGAGTTCATGTCTGATCCGTCAGCACAAGAGCAGTTTGCGAGCGTGAACTACGAGTATCCGGTTAACGAATCGGTTGAACCGAACGAGCTCCTTCAATCATGGGGTGAGTTCAAAGAGCAGGACATCAATTTGTCTGTCCTCGGCGAAAACCAGCAAGAAGCCATCCGTATTTTCAACGAAGCGGGCTGGAAATAAGACGACTTCGGCTTGAACAGATGTTCAGGCCGAAGGTTTTTGTGTTTCATGGCACGCTGACGGTACACCGTAGGCGCGGAAACTGATATGATGGGACAGGAAGTGACTGAACGAAAGAACGGGAGTTGTACGACATGAACTGGTACGCGCTGAAACGACAACTGAATGGATGGGCCATCCTCAGCTTTATCGCGCTGGTGTTCATCGTCCTGCCAGGCGTCGTCGTCTTGGTCGAGCTGTTCGCACCGGTCAACGAGAACTGGCAACACATTCGCGAGTACTTGTTGCCGACTTATGTGCGCAATACACTGTTCATCATGCTCGCGACCGGATTGTTGACGACCGTCATCGGAACGAGCCTGGCTTGGTTCGTCACGGTGTACGACTTTCCGTTCCGTCGGTTCTTCAAATGGGCGCTCATCTTACCGCTCGCCATCCCGCCTTACATTGGGGCTTATACGTATCACGGGATTTTAAACTATACGGGCGTCATCCAGACGACGCTTCGCAACGAGTTCGGTATCACGGTCGACCAGACGTATTTCAACATCATGACGATTCAAGGGACGGTGTTCATCTTCACGCTGTTCTTGTATCCATACATCTACACGATCACGCGTGCCTTCCTGCACAATCAATCGTCCTCGATGATTGAAAACGCCCGTATCCTCGGCCGCGGCTCGTGGGATATCTTCTTCACCGTCGTCATCCCGATTTCGCGCGTCGCCATCATCGGCGGGGTCAGCCTCGTCTTGATGGAAGTGTTGAACGACTATGGCGTCGTCAAATACTTCGGGATTCAGACGTTCAGTACGGCCATCTTCAGTACGTGGTTCGGGATGAAAGATACGTCCTCAGCGCTCAAATTGGCTGGGACGCTTATGATTCTCGTCATCGCCATCTTGACGATGGAACGGCTGATCCGAGGTCGAAAACAGTTCAGCTATGCGACGACGAAAGTGAAGCCGCTCAAACCGAGACAACTGAATGGATGGCATCGATACGCCGTGTTCGGTTATGTAGCGACCATCTTCGCGGTCGCATTCTTCATTCCGTTCGTTCAACTCGTTGCTTGGACGGTATTGACGTTTGAACAAGTGTTCACAGCCGAGTTTTTCCGTCTCGTCTGGAACACGGTGAGCGTCGCCTTCATCGCGACGATGATCATTCTCGTGTTTGCGCTCATCATCGCGAACTATACGCGCCTGTTCCCGTCAAACATGACACGCGTCATCTCGAAAGTGACGACGCTCGGTTATTCAATCCCGGGAGCGGCCATCGCCATCGCCGTCATCACGTTGTTCTTGCTGCTTGATGAGTGGGTGTTGAACGTGGCGCTCGCTTTGGACTTAGGCCAGACGTTCGTGTTCAGGACGACGCTCATTATGCTCATCTTCGCCTACGTCATCCGCTTCCTCGCCATCGGCTATAACTCAATCGAGAGTGGATTTGAGAAAGTCGGGAAGTCGTTCACGGAAGCGTCACGCATGCTCGGGTGGGGGACGGTGCAGACGTTCTTCCGGGTCGATATCCCGATGATTAAAGGGGCGATCATGAGCGCGTTCATCCTCGTCTTTATCGATATTATGAAAGAGTTGCCGCTGACGCTGTTTTTACAGCCATTCAATTTTTCGACGCTCGCCACACAGGCGTTCAAATATGTCAGTGACGAGAAGATACATGAGGCCGCGCTCGCCTCGATCGTCATCGTGCTCATGAGCGGACTGTTGATCTTTGTGTTCCATAAGGTGCTTGATAAGGAGGCCGACTAATGTTTGTTCAAATCAACGATTTACACTTCAGCTATAAAGGTGCGCAAGCCGAGACGATTAAAGGATTCTCGATCTCGATCACGAAAGGTGAAATCGTCTCGCTTCTCGGTGACAGCGGTTCTGGGAAGAGTACGATTTTACGCCTCATTGCGGGACTCGAGATGCCGAATCAAGGCGTCGTCGTCGTCAACGACTGTGTCTGTTGCGACGATTGCCAGTTCATGCCGCCTGAACAGCGTGGTGTCGGGATGGTGTTCCAAGACTATGCGCTCTTCCCGCATATGACCGTTGAGAAGAACATCCGCTTCGGTCTGCATAAATTGAGCCGGAAAGAGCGGAACGAGCGCGTCGAAGAGATGTTGACGCTCGTGAACTTGTCCGAGTTCCGTCATCGCTATCCGTACGAGCTCAGCGGCGGTCAGCAACAGCGTGTCGCGCTCGCGCGTGCGCTTGCTCCGAAACCATCGCTTCTCATCTTGGATGAGCCGTTCAGCAACTTGGACACGTCGCTCCAACATCGCATTCGGGACGATTTGCGCCGCCTCCTCAAACAGACGGGTACGACGACAATCTTCGTTACCCACGATGAAGAGGACGCAGAGGCGCTCGCCGACCGTATCGTCTATCTCGGCGAAGGCAAAATCAAGAAACAAATCATGACGGAGAACAATAAGACGTTCAACCCGCAGATTCCATGTTTCGTCTAAACGAAAAAGCATGCCTCATCGAGGGATGCTTTTTTTGAAGGCGAAATCAGATACAAAGCACCCACAGATGGCGGTCTGTGGGTGCTTTGGTCATCACTTCGTCTGTGCGGAAGGACTCGACTCGTTCCCGAGTTGATCGATGGCTGTCACGTAATAAGTGGCCTGTTCGTTCGTGACTTCGATGCTCTTCCGGGCGTGCGACGGGATACTTTCGATATGCGTCGCTTCACCGTCGACGACCTCATAGACGCGATAGCCGATGACGGCGTCGTCACGGACGGCGTGCCACGTCAATAAGTTCCCGCGGAGTTCGACGCTCGTCGGTGCGTCGAGTTCGACTTCGGTATTGATCTCGGTAGCGACAAGTTCGGTATAGACGACGAAACGCTCGTCGTAACCGCCGTCACCGAACGTACCGGAACACGTGATCAAGTTCAAATGTCGACTCGACGTGGCCCCGAAGATATCCTCGATCGGTGCGTTTTTCGTATCGTAACTCTCTGTTTTTGTGACACGAAACGTCAACGTGTTGCCATTCTCGTCGATGATCGTCACGTCATCGCCTGTCTTCAGTTGATCGAGCTCATAAAAGACGGCGGGGCCGGTCTTACTGTCGACGTGTCCAGCGATGACGGCATTCCCTTTACTGCCTGGCTTGACGCCCGGCTCGAACCAACCGACTTGGTTCTCGTCTTTTGGGACGCCCATCTGTCCGTTGTCGAGTACGCCGACCTGTTCAATCGCGGTGTCGACCTTGATTTTGGGAATTTGAAGTTGGACGGGTGTCGCGGCCTTAGCACTTTCCTCTTCCTCGGCTAATCGAAGCTTTTTCACCTCTTCCTGTAGAAGTGAGAATTCAGCCGATAAATCTGGGCTCTCCTCTATTTGTTTTTCTTCTACAGGTGGTGACGACGATTCTTGGGCGCTCGTCCACGTCCAGAAGCCAAAACAAAAGAGAGAGAGCGCCAGAAACAAATGGCGCTTGTTCATGGGGCTCCCTCCTTATTGAATTATTGAACAGATTCTTTGCGGTTGCGAAGCGTTACGAAGGCGAGCAAGATTCCGCCAAGTACAGCAAGGCCAGCGTAGAGCGTGTTCATTGATTGTTCCTGTGCACCACCGAGACCTGTTTCAGGCATCTCTTCAGGCATTGTTGTTTCCGCGAACTTGTCAGGCATTTGTGTCACGATCGCGTTACCGAGTGTCTCACCAACACCGAACATGAACGCGTATCCTTCACGGAATGACATCCAAGCGGCATCCGCGTCACCAGCTACATACTGATCGAACGTTTGAAGCACGAGGGCCTCATGTTGTTTGATGGCTTCTTGGCCAGCTTCTTGTGGCAAGTTACCTTCTGTCGCTGCATCGAGGAATGTGCTGAAATCGACAGCGAACTGGTCGAGCTTCATGCGTGCTTCTTCAATTTTAGCTTCATCGCCTTCGAGTGTAGCGGCAACGATGTCACCTTGGGCTGTGATGTGGTTCCCGTTCCATACTTTTTCGAATTGGGCCGCACCTTCATCACCGTAGACTGAACCGATGGCTGCTTTGAAGTCGAGTGTGTTCTGATCTTCAGCCCAGCTCACGTAGTCGAAGTCTTCTGCTTGATCGTAGCCTTTTTGCATGCCGATTGCTGCGAGGGCGAAGTGTTCACCAGCAAGGCTGTTCAATGTTGAACGAAGCTCGACGGCCGGTGTGTCAGCAGCAGTTTCAAACTTGTCAGGCATCTGTGTAACGATTGCGCCTGAGAGGGCTTTACTGATGTCGAACATGAGCTTGTACCCTTCACGGTACGTCATGTATGCCGACTCGTAATCACCTGCGACATAGTTGTCGAATACTGAGAGAACTTGGTCTTCGTGAAGCTCAAGTACGTCAGCAGCAGCGTCTTTCGGTAAGTTACCTTCTGTTGCTGCATCAAGGAATGTTGAGAACTCTTCGACGAATTCATCGACTTCGGCTTCCGCGTCAGCGCGAAGCTCTTTGTCTTCTGATTTAGCCGCTTCAACGAAGTCAGCTGAGTAATCGTTGTGACCAGCGAAGATGTCTTCGAACTGGGCTGCGCCCTCATCTCCATAAATTGAAGCGATGGCCGGTGTCATGTCGAGTGCGTTTTGATCGAGTGCCTTCATCGCGACTTCAGCGTCTGGTGCTCCGTCGTAAGCTTTCATCATCGATGTGACGGCTAAGACATAATGCTCAGACAGTAATTGGTCGAGCGTGGCTCGTAAGTCACCTGCTGGTGTGCTTGCTGTCGGCGCGTGATCCGCTGCCTGTGCATTCAATGGTACGAGTAAGCCGAGTGCGAGTGCCGGTGCTACAATCTTGTTCATTGTTTTCTTCTTCATGGGTAATCGCTCCTTTTTTTGAGTGGTTGTCGTTGTTTACACCCATCTAACGGAGCGGTTCAAAAAATGGATCACTCTTTTTTTATTTTTTTTCGTTTTTTTGTTGAAGTGTGCGATAAACCCCTGGTGCGACGCCATATTTTCGTTTAAAGATACGATGAAAATATGGATAGGAGCGGAATCCGGACAGCTCGGCAATCCGTTCGAGAGAGTGTTGCGTATACTGCATCTGTTCTTCGGCGAGCTGGAGTCGAATCGATTGGGCATAAGCGACAATCGTCATACCGGTCACTTCTTTGAACAAGTGGACGGTCCGCGATACACTGAGCCCGACCGCGTCGGCGACGTCCGCCACTTTGAAGTCGCTCGTGACGTTTCCTTCTATATAACGCATCATGCGTGACGCGACAGGTGGTCGCACGTTTGCGTGCACTTCTTGGACTGAACGGTCGAGCATGAGGAGCAAGGCTTCAATCAGTGTTTCAATCAAGGCCGGACTTTGTTCAGTCGTCGGGCGTCGTGCCTCTTCGGTGATGTGCTGCCAGAGTGACAACAGGCGAGGGTCGATCGAGATGGACGTGATGCGGGAACGATTCGCCGCAGTCCACCACGTATCAAGTGATGAACCGTTGCAGAAGAGATGATAATCCCCGCTCGCCGGGGTGTCGACATGCAGTTCGTACTCGTCACCAGGTTTGACGAGCAACAAATCGCCAGGCCGTACCGTATACGTCTCTCCATTGACGACGATTCGTGCCGTGCCTTCAGTCTGCAAGCGAATCAAATACGTCTCCAATCGATTAGGGAAAGGAAAAGTGTAGGTCGTTGTATGATACGAATAGCCACAAAAGCCAATTTCCATCGAATCATCCTTTCTTAATAGCAAAATCGTGCATATTCTCATCATATCATGGATAGAAATCAAGGCGAGGAGCGGGTACGATGAAATCGACAGAAAGTATGAGGAGGATGAAACATGAAACAATGGTGGAAAGAAGCGGTCGTCTATCAAATTTACCCGCGCAGCTTTAATGACTCGAACGGTGACGGGATTGGGGACATCCCTGGAATCACCGAGAAGATGTCGTATTTGGCGGAACTCGGCATCGATGTCATCTGGCTATCGCCGGTGTACGATTCACCGAACGACGACAACGGATACGACATCCGCGATTACCGGGCCATCATGGATGAGTTCGGAACGATGGACGATTTCGATGCGATGCTCGAAGAAGCGCATCGTCACGGCATCAAAATTATGATGGACCTCGTCGTCAACCACTCGTCGGACGAACACCAATGGTTCATAGAGTCGCGCTCCTCAAAAGACAGCCCATATCGGGACTACTACATTTGGAAAAAAGGCGAGAACGGTCAGCCACCGACGAACTGGGGTGCTTTCTTCGGAGGGAGTGCCTGGCAATACGATGAGGCAAGCGACGAATACTACTTGCATCTGTTCAGCAAAAAGCAACCAGACTTGAACTGGGAGTCAGAGACGTTGCGCCGTGAAGTATACGATTTGATGACGTACTGGCTCGACAAAGGGGTCGACGGTTTCCGAATGGATGTCATCAACATGATCTCGAAAGATCCGAGCTATCCAGACGGCGAGACGCGGGGGACAGGTTACGGAGACGGTACACCGTTCTTCTTCAACGGACCGCGCATCCATGAGTTCATGCAGGAGATGAATCGTGAGGTCCTGTCGAAATACGATACAATCACGGTCGGTGAGATGCCGGGCGTCAGCGTCGACGAGGCGAAACTGTATACGGGAACAGACCGTGACGAGTTGAACATGGTGTTCCATTTCGAGCACGTCGACGTCGGCAACGGCAGTTTCGGCAAATGGAACCCGACGGACTGGAAGTTGACGGACTTGAAGACAATCTTCTCGCGTTGGCAAGAAGGTCTTGAAGAAGATGGCTGGAACAGTCTCTACTGGAGCAACCATGACCAACCGCGAGCCATTTCACGGTTCGGGAACGACTCGGACGAGTATCGTGTCGTCTCTGGCAAGATGCTGGCGACGCTCCTGCACATGCTGAAAGGGACGCCATACATCTATCAAGGTGAAGAGTTCGGGATGACGAACGTGGCGTTCGACTCGATTGATGAGTACCGTGACATCGAGACGCTCAACGCGTATCGGGATTACACGACGAATGGCTTGTTGACGCATGATGAGATTTTCCGCGGCATTCACGCACGTGGGCGCGACAACTCACGGACGCCGGTCCAGTGGTCGGCCGAGGCGCAAGGCGGATTCACGTCCGGCACGCCTTGGATCGGGGTCAACCCGAACTATGTGACCGTGAACGCGGAAGCGGCGCGGCGTGATCCAGACTCGCTGTTCCATTACTATCGCCAGTTGATTCAGCTCCGGAAACAACATCCGATTGTCGTTTACGGGAAGTATGAACTGTTACTCCCAGACGATGAAGCGGTATACACCTTCACGCGAACGTTCGAAGGGGAGACGTGGCTCGTGCTCTGTAACTTCTCGGATGAGACGGTGACACGCGAACTCCCGTATGACGTGACAGAACGTGTCATCGGCAACATGGAACCGATCGAACCGTTCACGCTTCGTCCGTATGAAGCGCAAGTGTATAAAGTGTGACGAAAAAAAACTCGCCTCCGCGGCGAGTTTTTTTGTGGTTACTAGTAAACGTGGCTGCTTTCGGGAATAAAGATAGTAGAGTCTGACCGAAAGGGGGAAACGCGATGAATACGTTAATTGCTTACTCGACCCGCTACGGGACGAGTGAGAAAGTTGCTCATTTGTTGGCCGAACGGCTTCCGGGAGACGTTCACATCCAAAATGTAGTCGAGCAGCCGAATGTCGAGTGGGAGACGGTCGACCATGTGATTGTCGGCAGCTCGATCCGGATGGGCAAAATTCAAGACGAGATGACGGCTTGGCTGCACAGGAACGAAACCCAACTGCTCAAACGACCGCTCGGCCTCTATTTATGTGCCGGTACGCCGACTGCGGCCGAACGGCAACGAGAACTCGAGGATGCTTATCGAGAAGTGTTGCGGGCACATGCTTATTTCGTCGAAGTCGTCGGCAACGGCTATGATTTCGAACGAATGGGCTTTCTCGACAAAGCCATCGTCCGCATGATGGCGAAACAGACGGTGAGTTCACTCAATTTAGATGAGGCGATGCTCGATGAACTCGTCGAGTCGGCTCAAGCGTCATTGCGTACGCGATCGGAAAACCCATAAGCGAATAAATCATGGGCCTCGATCGGGCTACTCGTGGAGATGAGTACATCTCCACTTTTTTGTTCGCCTTCAATCCGACGGAGCATGACGTTCGTCAGTTGCCCGCCGACTTTCAACGCGACCGGGGCCGAGTTACGGCAAATGACCTCCTCGATCGTGACGTGATCGGTCCGGTTATCGCCGCCGAACAGTTCGATGTCGGCCCGTCCCGAAGTAAACCCGCTCGCCGCAATCCGTTTCAAGCGGACGTTCCGAGACTTGTATTGAACGGCGAGCGCCGGATTTCCACGATAGTCATATTCAGGATTCCCAATCGCCGTGAACCCGTGAATGAACACGTCTTGATACGCTGATATGACGAGGCTACGCGCAGAAGACTTCTTATAAAGACTCGAACGGACCGGCTCCATCGAGACGAGGTTCGTCCCTGAAAGGAAGCGTGCCGTCTTCGACTGCGGATCATCAACCAAGTGGTGGCTGATGTGCCGGAAGTTGAACGAGCGATTGTCGTGATATGAGAAGTGTCCGAATATGTGGACGTCGTGAGCGGCTGAAGACGTCCCGTGCGCCTTCACTTCGACGCCCCCGAAGCAACCCTCGCTCATATTGTTGACGAGTGTGACATGGCGTGACCCGTCATCAATCTCGATTCCGTTCGAGTTCGAGAATCCATGGGCATGGGTGCGTCCGTGTGGATGATGACAATAGCAGTTCGTGATATAGATGGCGTCACTATGGTGGGTCGTGATGCCATCGTCGCCGTAATTCGTCGCCTCGCAATGATCGAGCCACACGTAGCGGCTGCCTTTTTTGGCGCGTAATCCGTCTCCCAAGTAATGATAGTGGGGTGCAGTGATATCAAAGGCATGCAGTCCCGCGTTTTTCGCCGTGACGTGATGGATCCAACCGAATTTGACGTGCGCGAACGTCAACGCGCTCGAAGCGGTATCGCCACTCGACGTCCGGTCGACGTCACCGAGGCGCTCCACGTTCCAGTCGAGCGTCAAATGTGCGACTTCGATATGGTGGTTGCCGGCGAAGGGAGTCGCATTTCGAAGTAATCGTCGATGTTTCGGGGCCCGGTCCGAGAGCTTGATGATCGTTTCCTGCTGGCCGGCCCCTTCAAGCACACAGTTCGACGGGATACGGATCCCGCGGACGATATATACGCCAGTCGGCACGTGGACGTGGCGGTTCGACCTAAGGGCGAGCCGGAAAGCGAGGGTGCAATCCGTCTGCCCATCCCCGATGGCGCCATAATCGGTGACGTCGACGTGCTGACGCGTCATTTGTCTCAAGTTCAAGTGCTCGGCGTCGAGCCGGCGCATCCACACCGGGCGGACGATTCCTTCTACTATTTCAAGCGGCAACGAACTCGTCACTGGAACGATACGCTCCGTCATTGGCAAATGGGAGAGATAAGTTTTTGCTTGATCGGGATAGGCCGTACGTCGAGTCGCCTCATGCCAATCGAGTGTTTCCGTCAGTAACTTATCAAGTGCCCAATTCGAATGCTGGGCGATCGTGGCGGCAATGTTCGAACGGTCAATGTATGCTGTCATATGGTTCATCCTCCTAGCGTTCACTACAATTGGATGTACCCGTTTTAGAAGTATTTTTAGCAAACCGAAGTATTTAGTAGACAGAAGCATTTATCCATGGTATATTCTATATGTGCTTAATTAAGAATAGCTGGAAACATAATTCACAAAACGCTTTGGATTATTTTTCGTTTAAGATAATCCTAGAGGTTTGTGATTTTTTATTGGTCAGTTTTTTCTAGTAAGGCACTACTAGAACGCACAGCGTTTATTTCAGGAGGGTTCATTATGAACACAGGTAAAGTAAAATGGTTTAACTCAGAAAAAGGTTACGGCTTCATCGAAATGGAAGGCGGAGACGACGTATTCGTACACTTCTCAGCAATCCAAGGCGACGGCTTCAAGACACTTGAAGAAGGCCAAGCAGTAACTTTCGAAATCACTGACGGAGCTCGTGGACCACAAGCTTCTAACGTTGAAAAAATCTAATCTTCCTTTCTAAGGAATTTTATAACCTGCTCGCTTCGGCGAGCAGGTTTTTTGTTGTCCGCGTGTTTAATCACTTGCCCCGGGGGAATCAATATACGAGTGACTACCACAAGGAGGTTTTTCAGAATGGATGCAATGCAAACGGCAAAACAGATTTTAGATCATAGTAACGTAGGGACAATGGCAACGGTTTATAAAGGGAAGCCGCACAGCCGTTATATGACATTTTTCCATGATGACTTGACGCTCTACACCGCAACTTCGAAAGAAACGGATAAAGTGGATGAACTGAAAAATAATCCGTATACGCATATTTTGATTGGCTATGACGGGGACGGCGTCGGGGATACGTACCTCGAGATTTTAGGCGAGACGAGTGTATCTGACGATGAATCGATGAAAGAAAAGGTATGGAACGAGAAACTCGAAGGTTGGTTCGACGGTCCAGATGATCCAAAACTCGTCATCTTAAAAATCGCGCCACAATCGATGCGCGTGATGAATAAAAAAGGACAGCCACCTCAAGAGGTGAAGTTGTAACTCAAACAAGGACGTCCCTCGCGGATGTCCTTTTCGAATTGACCAATTTCCAAAAAGTGACTGACATGTGACGTACATATGAACGAAACGTGAACTCTTGTCCTAATCTATGTGAAAAGATGAACATGGATGGTATATTGTGAATGTAATCACATATAAGTCATCATTCACTCATTCAAAGGAGGAATTATCATGTTCACAAAATTTTGGCAAAACCACAACATTGCCACCGGTATTTTGACAGTCCTTCGTCTCTGGCTCGGCTATCACTGGCTCACAGCAGGTTGGGGCAAAATCACAGGCGGATTTGGTTCAGAAGGATATCTTCAAAACGCAGCTTCTCTCGCCACGGGTGATCACCCAGCCGTTGCCGGTTGGTGGGCAGCATTCCTTGAAAACTTCGCCATTCCGAACGCGGCCTTGTTCGATGTGTTGATCCCATACGGTGAATTCCTAGTCGGTCTTGGACTCTTGGTTGGTGCCCTCACACGTAGCGCAGCCTTCTTCGGTCTTGTTATGAACATGGCGTTCTTGCTCTCAGGTACGGTCAGCACGAACCCGACGATGTTAATCGTCTCAGTCCTCATTCTCGTCGCAGGCTACAATGCTGGTAAACTTGGCGTCGATGGATTGTTCCTTCGCAAGTTCGTGGAAACAAAAGTCATGCATCGTTCACCAAATCGTCAAATAGCGTAACGACTTTATGACGTTCTCCTGTGACAAACCTCACCACTTTCGGCTACGATGAACGTAGCATCGATTGAAAAGGAGAACGAATATGAACGCGACACATTTTAAATGGCTCGGATACACAGAAGGAGTGTCTTTCTTACTCTTGTTGCTCATCGCGATGCCACTCAAGTATTTGGCGGGCATGCCGCTCGCTGTCAGTATCGTCGGCGCGGCCCATGGTTTCCTGTTCGTCGCTTACGTGGCGGCAGCCGTCTATATGGCATGGCGCTTCCATTGGGGCTTCAAAGTATTGGTCCTCGCCGTCATGGCGTCGGTCATCCCACTCGGACCGTTCTTGTTAGAGAAACGCGTCCTTCCATCAACAGAAAAGACATCGAACTGAAAAACGTTCGATGTCTTTTTGTGTTCACGCACTTTCTGCTTTCGCTGAAACATTTGCTTTTTCGGCAGAGATGTCGTGACGGATCCGATACATCGCGAACAACGTGATGGTGAGCAGGCAGAGCATGCAAATCGTATAGAGTGAGGCGACCGGCATCCATTCGCTCAATAGGCCAAACACGATAAATCCGAACGGTGTGATGCCCATGGCGAGGGATTCGAGAACACCGATCACGCGACCGAGATAACTTGGTTCCGTGTTCGTCTGTAAATAGAGCTGGATGGGGATATTGACGCGGATGATGAAGAATCCGCTTAATAAGGCGAAACCAGCGAAGAAGACGATAGCTGGTGTGACTGAGAAGGCAAAATAGAGCGGGACGGCCGGTCCGATAAAGAGGCAACTCATAATGATTAGCGCGGTTCGGGTCGTGGCTAGCCGATGCTTGATTTGAAAGACCGGTAACGCATGGGCGAGCGAGGCGACTAAAAAGCCGACGGCGAACATGCTTTCTAAAAAACCGAACTGGAGGGGACTGACGCCGATTTCTTGTAGGGCGGCAATCGGGAATAGTACTTCTGCCGCAACGAAGAAGAAATTGAGCAATGCTGCTAAAAGGGTCAACGTCCAAAGTACGCGCTGGCGTTTCAAGTAGTGGAAGCCAGATCGGACCTCGTTCCAAGTCGACTGCTCGGTGGGGACATGGTCATACGTTTTAAAGTGGAGACGAGAGGCGAAAAAGGCGGCGATGACAAACAAGAGCGACGAACTGAACAAAAATGCCGAGACGGGCAGCAAAGTGAACAGTGCTCCGGCGAGTAGCGGCGTGCCGATGCTTGAGATGGAAATGGTGCTTTGAACGAGCGAGTTTGCGCGTTGGAGCCCGTCTTCGTCAAACAAGAGCGGAATCGAGCTCGACAACGTGACCGATAAGAAAGTCGAGACGACAGAGAGCAGACATGTGATAATCAAGAAAGCAGGGACGCCGAACGTCCAGACGAGACTCGCGATGCCAGCAGCCAAAAATAATAAGGCGTTCACTGACTCCATCGTGATAATCACGCGTTTGCGATCCAGTTTGTCGGCGAATGCCCCGGCAAACGGAGATAATAAAACGCGCGGCACTGTGCCGGCGAGCAAGACGAGCGCGAACTGGAGCCCTGAGCCAGATGTTGTCAGCACGGTCAATCCCGCGACGAACGTGAAGAGACTGGATGCGAACAACGACATGAATTTTCCGAGCAACAATACATACAAGTTTGATGAGGTAGTCGTCATATCGATTCTCCTTTACAATTAAGTTCAACCTGATTTAACTTTATAGTAAACGATGACAACCGATTTGTATACAATAAGTTCAATTAAATTTAACTTTTAAGAGGTGGCCTATGATTGGACAACGGATTAAAGCGTTACGAAAAGAAAAAAAATTGACGCAAAGTCAACTGGCCGAAGGCATCATCACAAAATCGATGCTCAGTATGATTGAAAATGGAAAGGCGGAGGCGTCGATGCGCAGTCTTCGTGAACTCGCGAAACGGTTGGACGTGTCGGTACAGTCATTGCTCGTCGATCCGCGTGAGATTGAGCTTCAAGCACTCGTTGAAGAGATTGAATATGCCGACTTGACCCTTAGCCCGTGGAGTGAAGAAGCGACCAAACAGGCGCTTTCACCGTACTTGACGACAGAAATGAACTCGATTTGGCAAGGGAAGGCATACGTCATTATGGGTGATAACTTAAAACATGTCGATAAACGCAGTGAGTTGTTAGCCTACTATGATAAGGCGATCAAGTTATTTGAGCGGCTTGATGAGAAAGATGAATTGGCGATGGCGCTTGTTGGAAAAGCCTATTATCACATCTTATGGAATCAATTTGAGGAAGCGAGTGAACAGCTTGATCGCTTGGAACTATTAGATGTTCGAAACATGTCGTCACGAACTCGGATTGAATATGCGATGTTTCTCGTCATGAAAGAACTGACGTACGAGGGAAATCTAGCAGGGGCTATTCATCATTTAGATGACGCACTTCAATATATGCATCAGACACGAACGTACTATCGAGCGGACGATATATATCGAACAATTGCGTTATGTTCGCTGTATTTGAAGGATGAACAACGTATCAATGAAGCCTTTGTGAAAGCGAGACAATACATTCAGTTCACCGATGATCACGTCGCGAAAATAAGACTCGCGTTGTCAGAGGCGCTCTATGCCATCCATTATCGTCATGTCGAGCAGCTAGGACAGCGTATCGAAGAAATGGAACGATTATTAGCTGGCGATTACCCGTTCATTGCCGCCATTGAGATGTCCAAAGGAGTATACCACGCGATGAAAGGGGAAATTGAAGATGGCAATAGAGCCTTCAAACGTTTGTGGGAAGGTATGGATGGCTGGAAGAAGCATAGCTTGATCGATCAAGCCGTTTATTTTGAAGGTGTATTAATTGGAGCTAGCTATGGATGCGGCATGGATTTGGTACCTTCAATCCAAGAGGATGTTCAAAAATTTCCAGAAGGATTTTACCGGACACATTTGACTGAGCTGTTACAAAAAATCAAGGGCTGACGCGTCAGCCCTTGAACGTTTGAATGAGTGTCCCTTTACCGTCCTCGACTTGAATCGAGGCATGGGCACCGTTGATCAGTGTCATTTGCGGCGGGACGTGCCCGCAGTCGATGTCGTAGATGACAGGAACGTCGAGCAGTTCCTGCAGTTCCGCATACACGTCTTCTGCCGTGTAGCCTTGAACGGGCTGTTGGGCCGCACTGCGTCCGAACAGAATGCCAGACGTATGATCGAACCAACCGGCCCACTTCATTTGAAGCAGGGTCCGTTTGAGTGCCGGTACATCGAGCTCGGCGTTCTCGAAATACCAAAGAATCGGTTCCCCGTTCAAATGGGTCTGTTGGAACGTGGCGACGTCGCCATACGGTGTGCCGATCGTATGCAACAAGACGTCGATACAGCCGCCGAGCAATCGCCCGGTCGCCTCCGTCCCGCCGAGTGATTTCCATTCGGTCGGCTCGGTCAAGTGATACACATGAGGGCTCGGGTTCTCATGCTGCCACTCTTTTTGGAACTGTTCCGAGGCGAGCTGGATGACCGTCTCGCCTTCTTTCGCCGATACGACGTCGAGCCAACGCGAGATCGTCGCGTCCCATTCTTCGCCGCGCAGGTCGACGAGGTTTGTGCCGTGTGCCGAGGCGATGCCGGTCTTGAGTGTGTATACGAATAAAAATAAGCTGACGTCCGAATATCCGAGCATCCATTTCGGCGGGAGCGCATCCCAGTCGATGGTGTCTAATAGCTCGATCAATAAGACGCCGCCCCATGGCGGAATAATCAGGTCAATGGCCTCGTCATGGAACAAGCGCGTCAACTCATCGGCCCGGACTTCTGCCGGTGCCGATTTCGCTTTGTCCTGCGTCCAGACCGATGGTTCAAATTGGAGCGTGAAGCCATGGCGAGTGAATGTGGCTTCGGCCTCGTGGAGCAACTTGTGCAGTTCAGCAGGAACACCCGATGAAGGGGCCGTCACACCGAAGTGATGACCGGTTAACTGTGGATAACGAATCATGTGAGCCTCCTGTGGATAAGTGATAGATGATGTTACGGAAATGGGTTATCCACATGTGGACAATTTACTTGTTGCGCATGCGTTCGGCGTGTTGAATGCCCCAAGCGTTCATCGTCTCGAGCACCGGGATGAGCGTTTTCCCATACTCGCTCAAGCGATAGTCGACACGAGGCGGCACCTCCGGATAGACGGTCCGGATGATGAGGTCCTGCTCCTCTAAATCGCGGAGCTGGGCCGTCAAAATCTTTTGACTGATGTTCGGAAGGGAACGTTTCAATTCGCTGAACCGCAACGTGTCTTCGTTGATGAGTGCGAGTAAAATCGATGGTTTCCATTTTCCCGTGATCATCTCGAGTGCGGTATCGACCTCACAGCTTGAAATCAGTGGCATCTGCCTCACTCCTCTCTAAGTATCCTTTAGGTAACTATACCACCTTTTTGTGCCGTCTTCTGTCGATCCTACTTAGCGAGTATACTGAGGACAGAGGTGATTAACTATGAAATTAACAAACATACAACTCGGCGCTGTCACGCTGCGCGTCAATGATTTAGAAACGATGAAAACGTATTATGAGCGCGTCATCGGAATGGATGTACTCGAGACGTCAGAACATCGCGTCACGCTCGGAACGAACGAAATGGCGCTCGTCGTCTTACATGAAGTGAAGGGTGTTCGTCTGAATCCACGGGCAGCCGGCTTGTTCCATATGGCAATTTTATTGCCGGACCGTGTCGAACTCGGACGGATTCTTCGTCATTTGATTGAGCAACGGATTGAAGTCGGCCAAGGTGATCATTTGGTCAGCGAGGCGTTTTATTTGAGCGACCCGGAAGGCAACGGCATCGAGCTCTACGCGGATCGTCCCCGGGAGCAGTGGGAATATGAAGCGAACGGTCATGTGAAGATGTCGACGGACCCGGTTGAATATGAATCGATGCTCGAGGCGGCGGCCGACCGTCCGTTCACGGGCCTTCCGAACGGGACGACGATGGGGCATGTCCACTTCAAAGTACGTTCCCTAGAAGCGGCAAAATTATTCTATCAAGATCGTCTCGGTTTCACGGTGACGACCGATTCGTATCCAGGCGCCTTATTTTTAGCGGCCGACGGGTATCATCACCATATCGGGACGAACGTCTGGGCCCGGCCGAGCCAGGCGATGGGACAAGAGGCTGGTCTGGAGGCGTGGACGCTTTTGGTCGACGCAGAGACGAACCGCGCGCTTGGCGGGACGACACCGGAATGGTCGCTCACCGACGATGATGGCATCAAGGTGAATATAAAAAGCGTGGACTAATTGTCCGCGCTTTTTTAGCGTGCTGAAATTTTCTTTTGACTCGAATCAAACGAGAGGCGAATGCCGCGTTTTTGATACGCTTGTTCGACACGTTTTGAATTGATACTGAGCTCAAGATGAGCGAGTTTCAAGTGTTCGAGTTCTGGCACCGTGACATCGAGACGGACGAGCTCCATGTTGCGCTCGGCCTTTTTACGTGTGCGTCTCAAGTTACGGGGCACTTCTTCTGACGTCAGTGCCGCGATCGTTTCATTGATTAATTGTCGTTTGTCGCCTTTGACGCTTAGCGCCGTATAGAGCTTATCAAGCGAACCAAAACGTTTGATCAACTGGACCGATTGGCTTTCGTCCAATCCGGCCACAGGCGGGATCCCGTCTGAACGGTCTCCTGTCAATGCTTTGACTGCTGAGAGCTGTTTTGGCTTCAATCCTTCGTACAACGCCGCAATCTCCTCAGGACGAATCTCGAGATGTCGCTTGAGCGGGAGCGGGCGATTGTCTTTGATGTCGCAACGAGCCTGCATTTGTTGCAACTCTTGCGTTTGAAGCCAAACGGTGATGCGTGGGCTCACGAGCTGAAGCAAGTCCTTGTCTTTCGTCATGATGACGACAGGAGCGCTACAGCTAAACTTCCGAGCGATATGAGCGATCAAATCTTCTCCTTCATAGCCTTCGACTTGATATTGCGGAATCCCGCTATCTTCAAGCAACTGGCGCATGAGTTCCATTTGAGCTTTCAACTCGGGTGGTGTCTGGCGGCGACGGCGTTTATAGCCTGGATAAAGCTCGCGGCGCCATAATGTTTCACGTGAGACGTCCCACACGACGACAAAATGAGTCGGACGATGTCTACGTAGAATCGTCCGGATGAGGCCGGTCATACCGATGACGGCACTCCGATCGTTTTTAGATACCTCGCGTCCTTTTTTCGTTCGGCTCGCGGCGGCACCGTAATAGGCACTGGCCAGCATGGAGTTTCCGTCAATTAAAAATAGTTTACGTTCCATGCGTAACCTTCTTTCTGTAGTTGTTGGACCGAACATTCATGAACTGTTCGGTGATGTTGTGTCAATGAGTGACACGCACTCAAATAAGCAACATATGTGCAGTATATCACGACAAGGTCTGAAAATATAGCGACAGTTCGGACCGCCTACGAAAAGCCCTCCCCGATTTTTCGGGGAGGGCGGTCTAATTGGTCAGTCGAGTTCAGGTTGAATCTCGTCTTTATGAGCCAAAATCAAATCGACGAAAACGATACGGTGATTGTCGATTTCACGAACAATCAGCTCATGTTCGCCCGGTAAGACGAAGCGTTCTCCAGTACGTGCATTCGCTTTTTGTGATAAGACGAAGCCGCCGATCGTATCGACATCATCCTCGATTTCGATGCCGAACCGTTCTTCGATCTCTTGCGTCAAGACGAGACCGGACAGGCGATAATGCCCGGGTGTGACTTCGGTGATCTCAGCTTGCTCGTCACGGTCGAATTCATCACGAATCTCCCCAACGATTTCCTCGAGGATATCTTCAATCGTGAGAAGTCCCGCCGTACCCCCATACTCGTCGATGACGAGACACATCATCGTCCGCGCGTTCTGCATTTTCACCATCGCCTCTTGAAGCGGCGTGAACTCCGTCACGAGCGGGAGTTGATGGATGAACGATTCGAACGGGGCGTCGCTCTTGACGAGTTGAGCGGTGAATAGCTGCTTGGCGTTAATAAAGCCAAGCACATCATCGCGGTCACCGTCACGGGTGACCGGGTAGCGCGTATATTGGTGCTCTTGGACGGTAGCGATAATCGTCTCAATCGAGTCTTCTTCGTCGATGGTCACCATGTTCATCCGTGGGACCATCGCGTCTTTGGCGACACGTTCGTCGAAAGAGAAGATATTTTGAACGTAGGCGAGCTCATTCTCGTTAATTTCTCCACTGCGGAAACTCTCGGTCATGATGATTTTGAGTTCTTCTTCCGAGTGCGCCGTCTCCTGTGCTGTCGTCTGTACGCCGAACAAGCGAAGTGTCAGCCGGGCTGTGCCGTTTAGCACGTGGATGAACGGATACAATAATTTCGTGAAGAAATAAAGCGGTCGGGCGACGAGCAGTGTCAAGCGCTCGGCTTCGTGTACGGCCAGTGTTTTCGGGACCAGTTCCCCGATGACGACGTGCAAGAAGGCAATCAGTAAGAAGGCAATCAAAAAGGATAGGACGGTCGCGAGCGACGTCGATACGTTCAAACGGTCGACAAGCGGTTGAATCATCCCTTCGATTTGATCCGCACCAATCCAACCGAGACCGAGTGCGGCGAGCGTGATACCGAACTGTGAAGCCGATAGCGAGTCATCAAGATTTTCAATCACCTTTTTGGCGACAGAGGCCCGTTTGTTTCCCTCGAGCACGAGTTGGTCAAGACGGGCGCCGCGCACTTTAACAATCGAGAATTCAGCCGCCACAAAAAAGGCGGTCATGAAAATGAGCAGGGCGACGATCAATAAGCTGAATAACATGGGACTGTCCAAAAATTCCCCCAAAAATCGGGGAGTCACCTCCATTAGAGTAAGTTGTATGTCGTTCAGGAGAATCCCTGAAAACGAATAGTTTGTTTCAGTATAGTAGATTTGCCACAAATATTCAAAAAACAGCCTAAAAGGTTTCACGAAGAGGGGAATGAGGGAACTACAAATCGAGAAGAGACGAAGGAGGAATTGATATGGCTAACTATCCAGAACTGAAAGGCAAAGTCGCAGTCATCACCGGCAGTTCGAAAGGACTCGGTCGAGCGATTGCAGAGCGTTACGCAAAAGAAGGGGTCCATGTCGTCCTGAACTATCGCAGCAGTGAAGACGAGATGAAGAAAGTGATTCAAGGAATCGAAGAGGCTGGCGGCAAGGCAGTCGCGGTGAAAGGTGACGTCGCGGAAGAAGGACTCGCCGAGAAGATGATTGAAACGGCCGTGTTCGAGTTCGGGAAGATGGACATCTTCGTCAATAATGCAGGGGTGCAGGTCGAAGCAAAAACGCATGAGATGGAACTCGACAACTGGAAGAAAATCATCGACACGAACTTGACTGGAACGTTCCTTGGTGTGCGGGCCGCTCTCAAATATTTTGTGGAGCACAAAATCCAAGGGAACATCATCAACATGTCGTCGGTGCATGAAGTGATTCCGCGTCCTGGTTATACTCATTACGCAGCGAGTAAGGGTGGCGTCAAGATGTTCACGAAATCGGTCGCGCTCGAGTACGCACCGAACAAGATCCGTGTCAACGGCATCGCGCCGGGCGCGATCGACACACCGATCAACGAAGAGACAATGCAAGACCCGGAAGAGAAAAAAGGACTTGAGGCACTCATCCCGACGCATGAGATCGGGCGTCCTGAACAGATTGCGGCCGTGGCGGCCTGGCTTGCTTCTGACGAGTCGTCGTACGTCACAGGCGCGACGATTTTCGCGGATGGCGGTCTATCGCTGTACCCGGCTTTCGGACCTGAAAATAAAGTGCAATGACGAAAGGGAGGACTCGCTTTACGCGAGTCCTCCCTTGTTCGTTAGCTGCTCATCTGGTCTTCCATACTATACTTCGGCAAGATAATCGTGAACGTCGAGCCATGGCCGACGCTCGAATCGACTCGAATCGAGCCGCCGTGCCCTTCAGCAATCTCTTTACAGATGGCGAGGCCGAGGCCCGTGCCGCCGATTTTACGGCTGGCCGAATTGTCGACGCGATAAAACTTGTCGAACAGTTTCGGCAATGCCGCCATCGGAATCCCGATGCCTGTGTCTTGAATGGAAATCTCAATGACGTCTGATTTATCATTTGTAACGCAGACGGCCACTTTCCCGCCATCCGGCGAGTACTTGATCGCATTGTGGAGCAAGTTCGTGAACAGCTGACTGAGCCGATCCCGGTCACCATATACATAGAGATTTGTGTCACATTCGAGGGCGAGCTGATGATGTTCGCTCGCGCCTTGGTGGACGGCAATCGTCTCTTTCAAGATGTCATGCAGGCTCTCCGGTTGACTATGGTACGTCTGTTTGCCGGACTCCATCCGTTGCACGTCCAATAAGTTTGAAATCAAGTCCTCGAGACGCAATGTCTCTTGGTGGATCATTCCTAAATATTGGTCGGTGCGTTCGGCAGGCATCGTTCGATAACGCAACAGCTCGGTGAAGCCGATGATGCTCGTGAGCGGTGTACGCAATTCGTGCGACACGGTCGAGACGAGCTCTGTCTTCAACCGATCGACCTCGGTCTCTTGTGTCACGTCCCGGAAGACGAGCATCGTACCGTGCCGGGTACCACGCAAGTGAATCTTTTCCGCGTACATCTGGATGAAACGGGATTCTTGATTCATCGAGAACGTCACGCTCTCTTCCATGCTCTCACCATCAAACGCGCGACGCATAAATGAGAAGAACGAATCTTTTTGATCGACTTGAAGACCGAGTTCTTCTAGATCGGCGTCCAAGCGATACAAGTCCATCTCATTTCGTTTCGTGGCGGCTTGATTGAACATGATGAAGAGGGCCTGGTTAGCGAATTTTTCATGCGTCGTATGCTCCACATAAATGACCGCATCACGAATCGAGTGAAGGAGCCGCGCCGTCTTCTCGCGTTCTTCCTCGACTTGATTGCGTTGAGTCGCGAGCGAAGAGGCCATTTGACGGAAGGAGTTCGTCAATTGTCCAACCTCGTTTCGTGACGACACAGCCGCCGGGATCGGGATGATCCGTTCGTCCGCCAAACGTTCACTGTTGATGATCAGCTCATGAAGTTGACCGGTCAGTCGTTGGACGTAAGGACGGGCGGCGATAAAGAGGACGAGCAAGACCGCTAAGAGAGAGAGGAGCCATAACACTTGGGCCCACTTCGTATGTGTGGCCAGTTGCTCGCGCAACTGATTCTCTTCTTCATTCAACGAGTTGCGATACTCCGTGAACACCGTCTCCATATCGACGATGCTCGCGCTCATGTCAGCCGCACTTTTCGAATTGATCTTGAATTTGCGATCGGCAGGTGGTTCCGCTTGCGGATTCACTTTACCAAGCGTCGGCATTTTCAAGAACGGTTCAGTGATCGTTCCTTCGCGTTTGGCGATGACATATCGCTCTAGACTCGGCATGACGCGCTGCTGATAAGCAGAGAAGAGCGTCCGAGCATCACTTGCATATGTCTTCTCTTTTTCAGTGACCGCGTTCGTCTCAAACCATGTGGTCTGAATCTCAATCAATTCTTGTTTGTCTTTGACGCGAGCGAGCATCGCCTCGTCGCCGAGGATGACGTAACCACGCATTTCATATTGCATCGACTGCCACGTCTCGAATAGCTCGGTCGCATTTGTGCGCCGTTCGCTAATGTTTTCGAGCGATGACGTCGTCTGTTCGATTCGGTTTTCCGTATACATGTACACGGCGAGTGAGGTAAGGAGGATCAGTCCGATGAATAAATAGAAGACGAATAAAAACTGTCTTCCGATCCGCTGGTCAATCCATGCTTTCATAAAGACCGGTCCTTCCTGGAACTGCGTACGTTCCTACTGTGACAAATATCCTGCGAGTGTTGTTCCTTCATTGTACAGATTTGAACCAGTTGTTTCCACCAATCAAGAAATAAGCGGAAATTTCACTATTATCTATTGAATAATAGTGAACGATAAGCTATTGTTTAATGTATAATAGAGGAGGCGAATAAATGAACCCTCAGTTCAAGAAAGGCGTACTCAATTTATGTGTGCTCGCGCTCGTCGAGACGCATGACCGCTACGGGTATGAGCTCGTGCAAGCCATTTCGGCAAAAGTCGCCATCTCAGAAGGAGCCGTCTACCCGCTCCTAAGGCGGCTCACGTCAGACGGGTACTTCACGACGTATTTAAAAGAATCGGCAGAAGGACCACCGCGAAAGTACTACGCCATCACGGAGCAGGGGAAAGCTCATTTGGCGGAACTACGCGCGGAATGGGAGACGTTCACGACCGGCGTCAACGAATTGATCGAAGGGGGAACGGACAAATGACAGAAGAACAGTATTTATTGGAACTCGAACGTTTGTTGATGGGGATGAGCGTCATCGATCGGGTTGATGTTTTACGGGATGTGTCGGAGTACTTTGCGAGCGGACGACTCGACGGGAAAAGTGATGCGGCAATGGTCGAAGAGCTCGGGACGCCAAGCGCACTCGCGAGCGAGTTGCTCGGCACGGTCGAGCCACTCACTGCAGAGCGAAAGGAACCGGCTATTGTGAAAAGTCCGAACGTGGCGTTCCGAAACGTCTCGATCAACGTCCTGCAAGCACACGTCAAAGTCGTCCCATCTGATGACGGCTTTGCCTACACGACGCTCGAGACGGAACGGGACCACGGGGTGACGATGGATATCGTTGGAGACACGCTCGAAATCCGAATTGAGTCAGAACGTCGTTTCGATCTGTCGAACCTATTCTCCTGGATCGTCACGAAAGCACCGGTGTTACACGTCGAGCTGCCGCGCCATGCGTATGAGAAGGTCATGATCAAAAACCGTCTCGGCTCGTGCGATATGAGCAATGTTGACGCCACGTCGGTCGACGTCGAGAGTGAGAATGGGAGCATCACGGCCCACACAGTTCGCGCCGATCGTTCCTCATTCCGCTCCTCGAACGGAAAAGTCAGTTTGACGTCGATAACAGGACAGATCCTTGACGCGCAATCATCGAACGGGAGTGTGGAAGTGGGCGCCTCGAACGTGGACCGCCTCGAAATCCAATCGTCGAACGGTCGCCTCGATATTAACGACGTGACAGGAGCGATTGAGGGGAAAACCTCGAACGGCCGCATCGACTGTGTGATTGATGTCATCGAGCATCCAATCCGTCTGAAGACGAACAATGGCCGCATCGATATGCGTCTGAAGCAAGATCCGCGTGATGCCGTCATTCGGGCTAAGACGAGAAACGGCAAAGTCGAGCTGTTCGGGGATCGGGCGAACGAGCGGACGTTCGGGGACGGAGCGGTTGAAGTCAAACTGACGAGCTCAAACGGGAGTATCACGGTCGAATAAACTGAACACAAAAAGACTCGCTACGTGAATGGCTTCATCACGCGGCGAGTCTTTTTCCTTATAAATCATGGACGAGCAAATAGGCGACACGGACAGGTCCGTGGACGCCGACAATCAAATTCATCTCGATATCGGCCGAGTTCGACGGGCCGGAGATGAAGTTGACACCGTTCGGCGAGGCGAGGTCACCGGTCCGGTCAAGTTCGGCTAATTTTTTGGCTGCCTGTGTCATCCGCGGCACGAGCACCGATTTCGGGATGATGGCAATATGGTCGCGCGGCAATAAGCTGATTGTGCGTGACTTCCCTGGAGCCGCGTACTGGACGATCGTCGCACTCTCGGCGAGGGCCTGGTCGGCAATCGTGATACCGATATCGGCCTTCACGGCGAGAGCACGGCTGTCTTCTGGCCGCTCCGCATCCCACCAGTCGAACGATTCGCTCGTCTGGGGCGCCCATGCCTGGATTCGGTCGTCACGTTCGGCGATGATGCTCTGCCCATCATACCGTTCAATCAAGAGACGGAGTGTATCATCGAGGTTAGCCGACTCGCATTCGACGACGTCAGTATGGATGCGTGTCGCGACCATCCGGAACGTCTCGAGCAGTTCCTCGTCAGAGGCGTCTTTCAGCACCTCGTCTTGCGGGCGGTGCTTATACATGCGTTTCGGCGGCGTCAAGTCGACGTCACGTCCGAGCTGTCCGGCGATTCGTTTTAGAAAGTCTTCGCGATTGGTGATCGTGCCTGGATTCATTCTACATTCCCCCGTTTCTTGAACCAATCCCGTACCGTCTGCTTGGCGGGTTGCGGCAAGTCTTTCGAATCCGTCCAGGCCGGCAAGCCTTTCTCGATTTGTCCCGCTTTCGTGAATGGGGACGATGCGAACGGCGCGATGTGTTCGGCCGCTTCGAACAAGAACGGGCTCGACGACGTGACCGCAAAGCCTTTCATGGCGATGCGCTCGACGAACGGTGACTGTTTTTTCTCTTCGACGATGACACGGCGATGTTCGATCAATAGCTCGTGGAGCGGAATCTTGACCGGGCAGGCTTCCGTACAGGCACCGCATAGACTCGAGGCATACGGCAACTCTTTATAATTCTCGTAGCCGTCGAGGAGCGGGGCGAGCACGGCGCCGATCGGACCCGGATAAATCGAGCCGTAGGCATGACCACCGATGTGGCGGTACACGGGACAGACGTTGATACAGGCCGCACAACGGATGCATTGGAGCACAGATTGGAACTGTGTGCCGAGGATGCCGGAACGTTTGTTGTCGACGATGACGAGATGGAACTCCTCAGGTCCATCGACTTCGCCGTGATCGCGTGTGCCAGCGAACGTCGTGATGTACGAGGTGAGTCGTTGACCGACGGCGCTCCGGCACAACATGTTGACGAGTACTTCGAACTCCTCGTACGACGGGACGATCCGTTCCATCCCCATGACGGAAATGACAGTGTCCGGAAGCGACGTCACCATGCGGCCGTTCCCTTCGTTCGTGACGAGTCCGACGGCACCGCTCTCGGCGATGGCGAAGTTACAGCCGGTGATGCCGACCTCCGCTTTCAAAAAGTCTTTTCGTAACTCACGGCGTGCATAGCGCCCGAGCTCGGTCGGGTCGTTCGTCCCTTCGTAGCCGTGGGCCGTGAACGTCTCATGGACGGCGTTCCGGTCTTTATGGAGGGCCGGGGCGACGATATGCGACGGCGGATCATTATCGAGTTGAAGGATCCATTCCCCGAGGTCGGACTCGACGACCGTGCAACCTTCCTCATGGAGCGCCTCGTTCAGCCCGATTTCTTCTGTCACCATCGACTTCGATTTGACGACATGTTTGGCGTTTTTGGCGCGTACAACTTCCCGGATATAACGGTTTGCTTCTTCCGGCGTCTCGGCGAAGAAGACGTTGCCGCCTCGTTTCGAGATGTTCTCGCTCAATTGATATAAGTAATAGTCGAGATGTTCGAGTACGTGTTGGCGAATCTCTTCCGAATGGTCCCGGAACGCTTCCCAATCCCCGAGTTCACCTGCCGCGTTTAAACGACCGTCACGCAGACGGTTTTGCGCCGAACTGACGGCCTGACGCATGAACGGATTGTCGATTCCGTCTTTACGTCGATCCTGAAACTTCTCATCTAACCGAATCCCCATACTCATGCTTGTTTCACCCCTTCGTTCAACACTTCCGCGATATGCATCACTTTGATCGGATGACCTTGTTTATGCAAACGTCCCCCGATGTTCATCAGACATGAAGCGTCAGCCCCAATCAACACTTCGGCTCCCGAGTTCAAGATCGACTCGACTTTCTCATCGACCATCTGCACCGAGACGTCTGGCATTTTGACGGAGAACGTCCCCCCGAAGCCACAACAGTTGTGGACATTGTCGAGCGGGAGCATCGTCAATCCGTCGACATTTTTAAGTAGCTGGCCCGGTGCCGCCTCGATTCCGAGGAGGCGCGTCATATGACAAGACGCATGATACGTTGCCTTGGCTGGGAACTTGGCCCCGACGTCCGTCACTTCGAGCACGTCAACGATGAACTGCGTCAACTCGAACGTCTTCGCCGCATGAGCCTCGGCCCGCGCCTTCCAAACGGGATCATCTTTAAATAAATGTGGATAGTCGCGCATCATCATGACACAAGATCCAGACGGACCGACGATATACTCAGCATCCGCCTTCTCGAACGTCTCAATCATATGTTTCGCAATCTTTTTCGTCTCTTCATGGTAGCCGCTATTGTAAGCGGGCTGCCCGCAACACGTTTGTTCAAATGGGAAACTGACTTCACAACCTAGATGTTCTAATAGTTCGACCGTCGCTTGTCCTACCGATGGGAACAACGTATCGGAGAGACAAGTGACGAACAGCGCCACGTTAGGCATGTCCATTCCTTCTTTCCTGTTCTTAGTCAAAATCGAAAACGGTTTCACAGTTATTATTCCATAACAAACGAGTTCAAAACAGAAAAATGGAACGATTCTCACAAAAAAATGTCAAATCCTGTCTAATTGAGAACTAAATGATAATGAATCAATATTCAGAAGATGACTGCTATAAAACAGCATTACCCTGCCCGATAACAGAAAAACCCTCATCGGTCGACGAGGGTTCGAATCTAACTTATAAGAAAAACATTTCCAGGATGAATAGCGCGCCGAACAAGTAGATGAGCGGGTGGACCGTTTCTTTGTTCATCGCTTTAAAAATCGGATACAGGATGAAACCGAAGGCGATCCCGCGTTCGATGCTGCCTGAGAGCGGCATGATGAGAATCGTCATGAACGCCGGGAAGTATTCGCTGAAGTCTGTCCAGTCGATGTAACGGACGTTCGTCAACATGAGCGCACCGACGATGATGAGGGCCGGTGCCGTGATGGCGGCAACACCAGAGATGGCACCGATGAGCGGGCTGAAGAACAATGTCAGTCCGAACATGGCGGCCACGACCGCTGTCGTAAGACCGGTCCGTCCGCCTTGGGCGACACCGGCGGCCGACTCGATATAAGCCGTCGACGGGCTCGTCCCGACGAGCGAGCCGCCCATCGTCGCGAGCGAATCGGCGAACAAGGCGCGGTGCCCGTTTTCGATCGTCCCATCTTCTTTCAACAGGTTGGCCTGTTTTCCGACACCGACGAGTGTTCCGGTCGTATCGAACAACGTGACGAGGAAGAACGACAAGACGGCACCGAACAAACCGTACTGGATGACGTCCGAGAACGCCGTGAGCGGATTGACCATAAGTCCTTCCGGCAATGTCGGCATCGCCGTCACGCCTTCAATCTTCAAGAGACCCATGAAGGTGGCCGCGATGCCTGTGAGCACCATCCCGATGAGGAGTGAGCCCGGCACGTTCCGTGAGAACAAGAGGGCCGAGACGATCAAACCGCCGAGGACAAGCAGGACGCTTGGCGACGACAAGTCCCCGAGGCGAACGAGGTTTGCTTCATCGGCGACGATGAGGCCTGACAACTTCAATCCGAGCGAGGCGATGAACAAACCAATACCGGTCGTGATGGCGTGCTTGAGCGAGGCCGGGATGGCTTGAATCAGTTTCGTCCGAATCGGTGACAGCGACAAAATCAAGAAGAAGACCGATGAGACGAAAACGACGCCGAGCGCAGCGGACGGCGTGATCTGTTGCTGGGCGACGAGCGTATACGCGAAGAACGCGTTCAGTCCCATCCCTGGGGCGACGGCAATCGGAAGGTTGGCGTAGAACGCCATGAGCCCGGTACCGATCAAGATGGCGATAATGGTCGCCGTGAACGCTTGGGCGAACGGGATGCCGGCGTCTGACAGAATCGCTGGGTTGACGACAGAGATATAAGCCATCGTCACGAACGTTGTGATTCCCGCCATCACTTCTTGTTTAACGTTCGTTCCATGTTGTTTCAATTGAAATAAGTTCATGAGTAGGACTCCCTATAATTAGAAATTTCCGAACAATAATGCCCGACAATCGTCGAATTAACGTTATCAACTTGATGACTATACAAAATGAGCTGGCTGTCGTCAATGATTTTGAGTGAAAAAACTTTAAATATCCTCATGTAATCGTTGAATGTTCGGAAATAGACGAAATGAAAATAGTACTTGCTCTGAAACGCGTTTCAGACTGTACGGTTAAGTCAAAGGAGGGAAAGCTCATGAATCCGACAACGTGGAAAACATGGTGTAGTGGGATCGTCTACGAACTCGTCATCAATCAGTTGTATACGCCGCTCGGAAGAATGTTGTGCGCCCGTTTTCAAGACGAGTTTCTTCATCTACCCGTCGAAGAACGGTTCCGCCTCGTCCAAGCCATCCGAAAGCAAGTGATTGCGAAAGGTGACAGTCAGGAGTCAGACTGGGTACACTATATGCAAAGACTGACAGATTGAGGTGAAGCGGAATGGCGAACATCCGAGATATCGCGAAATATGCGGACGTCTCCGTGACGACGGTGTCGCGCGTGCTCAACGAGCATCCGTATGTGTCGAAAGAGAAGCGGGAGCGGGTGCGACGGGCGATGGCCGAGCTTGGCTATTTACGGAATCAGCAGGCGCTGACGTTATCGACCGGTCGCACGCAACGTTTCGTCGTCGTGTTGCCGTATTTGGATCATCCGTATTATGGACTGTTCGTCAACGGGCTCGCGAAAGCTGCCCTCCAAAGAGATTATCGACTCGTCATGTGGCAGACAGAGTATCAACTCGACCAAGAACGGCAAGCGCTTGATCTATTGAAGCACCGTGAAGTCGATGGGGCGATCCTGTTATCCCATACGATGTCATTCGATGAGATGGAAACGTATCGAAAATTTGGTCCGATCGCGGTCGCGACCGTCGGGGCGCCGCAGACGATTTCTTCGGTCCACGTCGATCATTACACCGCGTTCGTCGCCGGTTTGCGCGTGTTGGCGCAAGCGGGATATGCCGAAATCGGCATCGTGTTGTCAAGACAAGACAGTCCAAGCTCGATCGCGCGTCAGCAGGCGTACTTCGATGAAGTCGAACTTGCGCGTGAGCGATGGGTTTGGACCGGTTACTTGACGAGCGAGGACGGGATCGGACTGGCCGATGCGTTTCTGCGTCAACAAGAGCGTCCTCGAGCGCTCTTTTTCTCGTCGGATTATGTGGCGCTCGGTTTTTTAGGGGAATTACGCCGTCGCGGTGTCAGCATCCCCGATGAAGTCGCCATCCTGGGCTTCGATGGTCATCCGATCGGTCAGGCATTCGGTCTGTCGACGATGCACTCGCCAAATGAAGACATCGGCCGGACGCTGTTCGACGTGACGTTTGATGAAATGAACGGTGAAGCTTCGGTCACAAACAGTTTAACGGTCACGTATTTGCCGGGGACGACACTCTAGGCAACTTCCTCGCTCGTCTTTTCTGAAACGATTAGAATGGAGACAGAAGTCGAGAGGAGGATGACAGATGAAGATTAACGTGACAGAAGAAGCACTCCAATTTTTTAAAGATGAGATGGAGGTCGAGGCAGGCCAGACGGTGCGTTTATTCGCTAAATATGGGGGTTCGACCGATTTGACGCACGGTTTCTCAGTGGGGGTCATCACAGAAGATATCGACAACGCGGCGGTCGAAACGGAAGCGGACGGGATTCGCTTCGTCGTGGCTGAACAGGATGAATGGTTGTTCCAAGGACAAGACGTCAACGTCGAGATCCGTGGCGACGAGGTCGTCTTCGTTCAAGCGTGACATCACAGTTTGTTAACAGTAAGAATACATCCGTTTGAAGCCATCCAGCTCGGGGAACAGTCTACGACATGACAAAACCGAAAGGATGAGACAGATGTCAGAACAAGATAAAAAGCGTGAACAAGAAGAACAAGAGAAGTTGAAACGAGACCAACCGGATATTTCGCACGAAGAAGATTCAAAAGGGGATCATTCGGACCTCGAAGAGACGGACGAAGACGAACAAGCGTAAAGAGCCCCTAGTGGCTCTTTTTGTTTGGGAATTGAAAGAATGAGTATAGACGTTATAATGGATAAGGGAAAACTATCATAGTGAGGAGAATGTATGATGAGTACAGTACTAGTCTTTGGACATAAAAATCCAGATACGGATACGATTTGTTCGGCGCTCGCTTACGCGGAGCTCAAGAAAAAGTTAGGGATGGACGCTGAGGCAATCCGTCTCGGTGAAGTGAACGGGGAGACGCAATATGCGCTCGACCACTTCCGCGTCAAAGCACCACGCCTCGTGGAACGCGTATCAGACGAAGTGAATTCGGTCATTTTGGTCGACCATAACGAGTTCCAACAAAGCGCGGAAGACATCGCGGACGTACGCATCCTCGAAGTCGTCGATCACCACCGTATCGCCAACTTCCAAACAGCGGATGCCCTCTACTATCGGGCGGAGCCTGTCGGATGCACGGCGACGATTTTGCTCAAACTCTATAAAGAGCACGGTGTCGAAATCGCGCCTGACATGGCAGGATTGATGCTATCGGCGATCATCTCGGACTCGCTCTTGTTCAAGTCACCGACATGCACGGACGAGGATATCAAAGCGGCAAAAGAACTCGCAGCTATCTCAGGTACAGACATCGAGACATACGGTCTTGAGATGTTGAAAGCTGGAGCTGACCTTAGCCAAAAGACAATTCCAGAACTCATCTCGCTCGACGCGAAAGAGTTTGCGATGGGTGACTACCGCATTGAGATTGCTCAAGTGAACACGGTTGACGCGAACGATGTGTTGAGCCGTAAAGCTGAAGTCGAAGCGGCAATGGCCGTGAAGATGTTAGACAAAGAACTCGATTTGTTTGTCTTCGCCATCACGAACATTTTGACGAACGATTCAGAAGCACTTGTTGTCGGTAAGAAGACGGATCTATTCGAGCAGGCGTTCAACGTCAAATTGGTCGATGGTCTTGCGACACTCCCTGGTGTTGTCTCACGTAAAAAGCAAATCGTACCGGTGCTCACAGCAGCGGCGACGAACTAAGAAACGAGAAAGGCTCGAAGCAGATCAATCTGCTCCGAGCCTTTTTTGCGGTTAAGATGCTTGTTTTTGTCGTCCATACGTTCCGATGCGCCATAATTTCTCGAACGGACCGTATCGATGCGATTTCAGCCACCACATTGAGAAGAACGCTTGGGCAATCAAAATCACGATACTTAAGAACAATCCTTCCGTCAACGACAGGCGACCGTAGTAGCCGAGGGCGATGACCGGCAGGACGACGACGAGCGTGTGCGTCAAATAGTTCGTCAGCGCCATACGGCCAAGCGCCTGTAGCGGACGGAATGCGCGTCCGTTACGGACGGCGATCGTGAACAGACAGACGTACGCCGTCGCGAGCAGTTTGCCAGAGACGAGGACGGCCGTTAAGTTGACCCAATAATATATATAGCCGCCGCCGTAATGATGCCAAAGGATGACAGCGAAAAACGGGAGAGCAGCCACCGCACAAATGATGGCCGTCCGGGTCAATCCTCGGATGCTCCAAGTGAGGAGTTTCCGTTCCCGTCCGATATAAAGGCCGAACAAGAACAGGCTAAAGATCTCAATTCCGACGAGAAGGGAGTTCGAGATGGCAGAAAAGATTTCGACGTTGAGACGATAATCGAACCAATCGCCAAAGCCCATATTATAGGCGCTTGGGAAAGGATCACCTTCATAGAAAGCACCGCCGTTCGCCCATTCTGTCAGCGAAAATGTTACATAAAACAAAAAGAAACTCCCAATCAATAAGCTCCACGCCCATGTCAAAATCGCCCGGTTGCTTAATCCATAAAACAGTGGGAGCAACAAGCCCCACATCGCATACGTATGTAAGATGTCACCCGACCAAATGGCCAGGTGAACGAGTCCGAATAGAAACAAGATGGCGATGCGTCGGATGTAACGGCCGACCGAGTCCCCGCGCGCATACGAGCGCTCAAGGAAAATCGAGAAGCCGATCCCGAACAAGAGCGAGAAGATCGTGTAAAACTTCGTCTGAATGAACAAATCGAACAGCGTCCGGACGACGAGGTCACTCCCGTAATAGTCGGGGCGACCGAACATCCAGTCGCTCCCGAGCATGCTTGGGATGTTGACGAGGAAGATGCCGCATAGGGCAAATCCTCGAATGATATCATACAGAACGATGCGTTCGTTTACTTGAATCGGGCCAGCCATACGCCACTTCCTCTACATGGATTAGAATACTTTCGTCGTCCACGATTCACAGTTCCAGACGTCGGTGACGATGTCTTGATAGAACTCCGGTTCGTGACTGATGAGTAGGATACTGCCTTTATATTCTTTCAACGCACGTTTCAACTCTTCCTTCGCGTCGACGTCCAAGTGGTTCGTCGGCTCATCGAGGAGGAGCAAGTTCGATTCGTTGTTTTGGAGCTTACAGAGACGGACCTTCGCCTTCTCTCCACCACTGAGGACCGCGATTTTACTCTCGATATGCTTCGTCATGAGACCGCATTTCGCGAGCATGGCACGGACTTGTTGCTGGTTGAGGGACGGGAATTCGCTCCAAATCTCTTCGATACACGTGTTGTTGCTGACGGCCGCTTCTTGTTCGAAGTACCCGATCTCCAAGAACTCACCGCGTTCGACGGTTCCTTCAAGCGGGTTGATCATGCCGAGCAGACTCTTCAACAGCGTCGTTTTCCCGATCCCGTTCGCACCGACGAGGGCAATCTTCTGACCGCGCTCCATTTGGAGGTCGAGCGGGCGTGAGAGCGGCTCGTCATAACCGATGACGAGATTTTTGGCGTCAAAGATGAGACGACCTGACGTGCGTGCCTGCAAGAACCGGAATTCTGGTTTCGGACGTTCCGCACTCAATTCGATGACGTCCATCTTATCGAGTTTCTTCTGGCGTGACATCGCCATGTTCCGCGTCGAGACGCGTGCCTTGTTGCGGGCGACGAAGTCTTTCAAGTCGGCGATTTCAGCCTGCTGGCGTTTATAAGCCGATTCAAGCTGCGAGCGTTTCATCTCGTACACTTCCATGAACTTGTCGTAGTCCCCGACATAGCGTGACAAGTCTTGGTTCTCCATATGGTAGACCAAGTTGATGACGCTGTTTAAGAACGGGATATCGTGCGAAATCAAGATGAAGGCGTTGTCGTAGTTTTGGAGATAACGCTTCAACCACTCGATGTGGGCTTCGTCCAAATAGTTGGTCGGCTCATCGAGGAGAAGGATGTCCGGCTTCTCGAGAAGCAATTTCGCGAGCAATACTTTCGTCCGCTGACCACCTGAGAGGTCCGTGACGTCACGGTCGAGTCCAACATCTAAAATACCGAGACCGCGAGCGACTTCCTCGACTTTTGCGTCGATGATATAGAAGTCGTTCGAATCGAGCATTTCCTGCAGTTCGCCGACTTCAGCGAGCATGTCGTCCATCTGTTCAGGTGTCGCATCGCCCATTTCCATATAGAGCTCACCGATTCGTGTCTCCGTATCAATCAAGTATTGGAACGCGCTCTTCAACACGTCCCGAATCGTCATCCCACGCTCGAGGACAGCGTGCTGGTCGAGGTAACCGACACGGACGTTTTTCGCCCATTCGATTTTGCCTTCGTCCGGTTGGAGCTTACGCGTGATGATGTTCATGAACGTTGATTTTCCTTCACCGTTCGCTCCGATGAGGCCGATGTGTTCGCCTTTCAATAGACGGAAAGACACGTCGTTCAAAATGGCGCGGTCACCGAAACCGTGGCTCAAGTTTTGTACTGTTAATATACTCATATTTCTTATTCGTTCCCTTCAAAGTTGACTATCCGATATTGTAGCATGGATTCAAAAAAATTAGTACGCCAGCCCGACTGATTGGCGGACGAAGTGTTGTTCTTCAACGGCGTTCAGCATGAACTGGGCGACATCGGCCCGTGAAATCTGTTTTCCGTTGTCTGGAATGCTGTCGATAGACGTTCGATACACCGAGGTCCGAGGACCGTCCGTCAGTTGCATCGGCCGCACGATCGTGTAATCGAACGACGAGTTGCGCCACAAATCGACCGCGGCCCGGTGATCACGGAGCGGCTTCCGAAGCATGAACGTCACCACCGTACCAGCGATGCCCGGAATCTCTTTGTCGATTCCAGCAGAAGCGAGGTAGACGACCCGAGTGACGTCATTTGCTTTCAGCGCCGGGACGAGTGCATCGGTGACGCGGGCCAGGAAGTCGGGATCGCTCAAGTCGGTTCCGAGACAGCTGATGACGGCGTCATGACCAGCGAGGGCGTCTGTCAACGCGGCGCTGTCTGTGACGTCGCCTTCGATGATTTCAAGTTGCGGGGTCGGAATCAATTTTTTTTGTTCCCGCACGAAGGCGGTCACATGGTGGCCATGCTCGATGGCTTGGTCGACAAACTGATGACCGGTCCGGCCGGTGGCACCTAAAACGAATAGCTTCATAATGGATGTGGCTCCTCTCGTTTTTCCAGTATCTTTAGTATACAGGAGTTTCAGAAAAATCGAACTTTTAGCCGTCTTTTCAGAAACGGGTTGCAATTTATTAAATATCGTCTAGAATAAGTCCTATCTTATATAAATAAAAGATTCGCACTCGTATATCAGCGGGAATATGGCCCGCAAGTCTCTACCGAACCACCGTAAATGGTTCGACTACGGGTGACGCTTGTCGTGTGCATTCGTTTTGTTTCCATGCGGTTCGTCGTCCCCGGGTTGGGGTGACGAATCGCATTTTTTTATTGGAGGGAAAACAATGAAGCAGTTAGAAGACAAAATCAGAGATGAAGGACAAGCGTTGTCCGAACACGTGTTGAAAGTCGATGCCTTCTTGAACCATCAAGTCGATCCTGTCTTGATGCAGGCGATCGGACGCGAGTTCGCGGACCGGTTCCGTGACGCTGGAATCGACCGTATCGTCACATTGGAATCGAGCGGGATCGCTCCGGCCATGATGACGGCGCTCGAGATGAACATCCCGTTCGTCTTCGCTCGTAAACGCAAATCACTTACACTTCAAGATGACCTCGTCGAAGCGGACGTCTACTCCTTCACGAAACAAGAGACGAACCGCATCAGTTTGAGCCGTCGCTTCGTCCAACCTGGGGAGCGCGTGCTCGTCATCGATGACTTCCTCGCTAACGGGGAAGCCGCTCTCGGTTTGACGCAACTCGTCGAATCAGCCGGGGCGGTCGTCGCCGGTGTCGGCATCGTCATCGAGAAGTCGTTCCAACCGGGACGGGGCAAGTTGCTCGAGCGAGGCTATCAAGTCGAGTCACTCGCTCGGATCGCCAAGCTTGAAGCAGGTAAGATTTCCTTCATGGAGGTAGTCCGATGAACACGTTCAAGACAGCCAGTCTCGGATTCCAACACTTACTTGCCATGTACACGGGCGCGGCGATCGTCCCGCTCATCGTCGGCGGTGCCATCGGGCTCGGACCGACTGAACTCGCTTACCTCGTCGCAATCGATTTGTTCATGTGCGGCGTCGCGACGCTGTTGCAAGTATGGACGACCCGTTTCACCGGTGTCGGCCTCCCGGTCGTACTCGGTTGTACGTTCACCGCGGTCGGTCCGATGATTGCCATCGGTAGCTCGAGCGGCATCACCGCCATCTATGGGGCACTCATCGCGAGCGGGATCATCGTCATCTTAATTTCAGGTTTCGTCGGGAAACTGGCCCGTTTCTTCCCGCCAGTCGTGCTCGGCTCGGTCGTGACGATTATCGGTCTCTCGCTCATCCCAGTCGCTGTCAATGACATCGGTGGCGGGATGCCGGGTGAGCCTGGCTTCGCTTCGATGCAAAATTTGGCGCTCGGTGGTTTGACGATTGGTTTGATTCTCGTCTTGAACCGAATCGGTACCGTGTTCACACGGGCGGCCGCGGTCTTGTTCGCGGTCTTGATCGGCACAGGTGTCGCCGCGTTCCTCGGTCTCGTCGACTTCAGCCCGGTCCGTGAGGCCGGCTGGTTCCAAATGGTACAACCGTTCTACTTCGGGATGCCGACGTTTGACGTCTCGGCCATCCTCGTCATGACGCTCGTGGCCATCATCTCGATGATTGAATCGACTGGTGTCTTCTTGGCATTGAGCGATATCACGAAAAAACCGATTGGCTCGAACGAGTTGACGAAAGGGTATCGGGCCGAAGGTGTGGCGACGATTCTCGGTGGGATTTTCAACAGCTTCCCATACACGACGTTCAGTCAAAACGTCGGCCTCGTCCAATTGTCAGGCGTCAAATCGCGCCGTGTCATCTTCTGGACGAGCGGACTATTGATTTTGCTAGGCTTCTTGCCGAAAGTCGCGACGTTCACGACATTGATCCCGAAACCGGTGCTCGGTGGGGCGATGCTTGTCATGTTCGGTACGGTCGCCGCTTCAGGGATTCGAATCTTGAGCCAAGTCGATTTTGCGAAAAACGAGAACTTGATTACAATCGCCTTGTCGATTGGGGTCGGTCTCGGTATCACGGCCAACCCGGCCATCGTCGTGAACATGCCTGAGGCGGTGCAGTTGTTCACGGACAGCGCCATCGTCGCAGGATCGTTCACCGCCTTATTGTTGAACGGGTTCTTCCGACTCGTCGACCGGTTCCGTCCGGCCGAGGTCGTTGCCGAGAACCGGCAAGTCAGCTAGACTGAAAGGAACTACGTAACTAGGGGGAACAAGCATGGGGAAAACTGCACTTGTCGTTGGCGCCACCGGATTGATTGGACGCGAACTCGTCGAACAGTTGCTCGAACAAGAACGATATGATCAAGTCTGGATTGTCGTCCGTCGCTCGAAGCGTTGGAGTCACCCGAAACTGCACGAGGTCGTCGGATTTGAAGGAATGGACGAGGCGTTGCCGCATATTGATGACGTCTACTGCGCACTCGGAACGACGATCGCTGTCGCCGGTTCGCGTCAGGCATTCAAACACGTCGATCTCGACTTGCCGCTCGAAGTGGCACGGGTCGCGAAACAACACGGAGCGACACGTTATGCCGTCGTATCGGCTCAAGGCGCGTCACTTCGGTCACCGTTCTTCTACAACCGGGTGAAAGGGGAGCTCGAGAATGGGCTCAAAGTGTTCGGCTTCGAGCACTTGATTATCGCCCGGCCATCGCTCCTCCTTGGGGAGCGGGATGAGTTCCGACTCGGCGAAAAAGCGGCCGAAGTCGTCAGCCGTCCGCTCCAACCGTTGTTGCTCGATAAACTACCGGATGCAGCGCCGATTCAAGCGCTCCACGTGGCCCGCGCCTTGATTATGGCCGCAGAAGAAGGACAGGGCATCGAAGTGTTGACGTCAGGTATGATGCAGAGGATGAGCCAATGAACCCATTAACGAAGAAACGTACCCAAGCCGTCTTGATTGATGGCGTCATTGCCGGATTGCTCAGTTTTGGTGTCGAACAGCTCGTTCGGAAGAAAGTGAAAAGCGAGTTCGTCCATGCTGTCATCACCCCGACGCTCGTCTCCTACGCGCTTGAGGCATGTCAGATGCGCCGCAGTGGACAGACGCTCGGCTATAAGCTGATGGGTCTCGAGTTGAAAAATGACGACGGGACACCGGTCACGGCCGAGCAAGCGTTCAAACGGGCGCTTCACCGCGACACAATCTCGATTGTCGCCTACGTCAAAGACCGCGCGCACTTCGAGGCCGAAGACGGTGCCGTCTTGCCGCACGACGCAGCGTTCCATATGCACGTAACCGAAAAAAACTGACCTCTCGAGGTCAGTTTTTTTTAGTCTTTGATGCGGCTGAGAATGGCCGTCGTCAAGGCGACGATCGTTCCGAGGACGAGTCCGTTCGAGAACACGGTCGCCAAGAGCGGCGGCAAATCGTTCATTGCCCCAGGTGGGAGCAACATCGCCCCGGCCCCAATGACGAGCGGGAGACCGACAGTGAGTGAGGCCGTCTTTTGGTTCAATTCGAACGCCGCCTCGTTGATTCCGATGATAATCATCGTCGCGATGAGCGGGGTGACGATGGCGTATCCGACAGCGGCTGGGATACTTGCGATCAGCGAGACGAACGGACCGACGAGGGCGAGCACCATCATCAAAGCATGGGCGATGAGGTGTGGCGTGCGATGCACACTTTCAGTCGAAGACAGGAAGCCGGCTGTCCCAGAGATGGCGACCGGTCCCGGTGTCCCGAACAAGCCCGCGACCATTTGGCTGATGCCGCTGACAACGCCGGATGCCGGGACGTTCCCTTCGATTTGACGCTTCTCGCGCGAGCTGACGATGCGCTCAATCAATTTGATATTGGCAAGGACGTTCGTCATGAGCAGGAGCGTGATGACGAACGCAGTCGGGAGCAAGTTCCAATCCCACACCCACGTTCCGAACGGGAATAGTTCAGGGACGAGGAAAAATGACTCGGAACGGACGATCGGGTTCCCGAGGCCGAGCATGTTGAACAACCAAAATCCGGCGATGAGCGTCATGACGAGGCCGTACTGCTTGAACCGGCTCCGCTCGAGCGTGAGCGCGAATAAGACGAGGCCGGCCGTCGCCACGGCTTGGATTGTGTTGATGCCGTCCTCGGTCACACCGAAGCCGCCTTTGATGACGGCGCCGGACAATTGCAACACGAGCAAAATCATATAGACGCCAAGGACTTGCGGGGTAAACAACGACAGCATCCGTCGCAACAGGCCGGTGACAGTCATGACCACACCGAGCACACCACTTAAGAACAACATGAAACCGAGCGCTTGGAGCGTCTCTTGTCCGCTCCCATAAAGTGCTGGACCGATGGAGGCATAGAGTGTGAACACGCCCCACCAAATCCCGGCTGGTCCTTCTAAGATGGGCAGGCGGTGGCCGAGCAGCGTCTGGATAATGCTGAAGAGTGCGAAGACGAACAGTGAACGTGAGATGAACGTCATCGTCTCGCCTGGCGACAGTTCAAATAAGGCGGCAATCGAGAGCGGTGGTACAATGTTTGTAGCTAAAATAAAAATAAACCACTGAATCGTCGTGGTTACAGAACTTTTGGTCATGGTGTCCCCCTGGTATTTCCCTTTTTTACTACTAGTGTACCGTGACGGGGAAGTGGATGCAAATGGAGGTATATAATGAAGAAAAAACTGAAGTGGATTGGCCTCAGTCTATTAGGAGTCATGTTGGTCGCCATCATCGGCTTCCTCGTGTGGACGCAACTGACGTACGGACCGACGGAAGAAGCGCGCGGTTACGCGGCTGAGGCGAGGGAAGTGGACAATCGTCTCGAGTTCGGGCAGACGGACAGCGAGGTTGGGTTCATCTTGTATCCTGGGGCGAAAGTCGAGAAAGAGGCGTACGCTTACTATGGCACCGGACTGGCAGAAGAAGGTGTCTTCGTCGCCATCCCATCGTTGCGCTTGAATCTCGGGATAGCAGATATCGATGCAGCAGAAGATATCATCGCCGCCCACCCGGATATCGAACGTTGGGTCGTCGGGGGGCATTCACTCGGCGGTTCGGCCGCGTCTGGTTACGCGCTCGAACACGAGGAGCAAATCGACGGGGTCATCTTCCTCGCCTCGTATCCGATCAGTTCGATGGCGGACAGCGATTTACGTGTCTTGTCCGTCTCTGGGGAAATCGACGGTCTCGCGAACGAGAGCGATATCGAGGCGAGCCGTGACAATGTCCCGGATGACGCCGTCTTCCATCAAATCAAAGACGGCAATCACGCCAACTTCGGGATGTACGGCCCGCAGGACGGAGATAACGATAGCCCGCTCAGCGCCAAACAACAACTCGACGAGACGATCGATCAAATCTTGGATTGGTTATGAAAACAGCGTGCCCACATGATGGGGCACGCTGTTTTAACGTTGGTCGAGCTTATGACTGACCGCTGTCAGCAAGGCTGTCACGAGCGCGACGGCGCCGCCGACGATGGCGAGGGTCATCACGGGTGCGTTGGCATAGACAAGACCACCAAGCGCCGAACCCATGCCGATACCGACGTTGCTTGCGACCGGCATGAGCGATGAAGCCAGTCCTTTAGCGTCCGGATTGAACTTCTCGGCCAAGTCGATCAAGTAGATTTGCGTCGATGTCGTCAGTAGAATCGCCATGAATGACATGAGCGCGATATTGATCAGGCCGAGCGTCACGTTCGACGTCGTCACATACAAGGCCGCCAAGACGAGCGCTTGGATGAGGAAGACGAACCGGAGCCGTCCAATCGGATTATGGCTGGCGATTTTCCCGGCTGCCATATTGCTGAAGATGGAGATGAACCCGTAGGCAAACAAGATTGGGCTAATCCAGGCGACCGGGACGCCGAGTACACCTTTCAAAATCGGAACGAGATACGTATAGACGACGTACGTCGCCCCGAAACCGAACGCCGGGATGAAGAACGCGATTAAAATCCGCGGGTTCGTCAAGAGCCGCAATTGATCGGCAATCGACGTTTTGACACTCGTTAAATGGCTCGGCACGACACGGTAGACGGCGAGAAATGCGACGACGCCTAAAACGGTCGTCAACAGGAATGTCGTTTCCCATCCGGCGCGTTGGCCGATGAACGTACCGAGCGGGACGCCGAAAACGTTGGCCATCGTGAAACCGCCGAAGATGAATGAGACAGCGATGCCGCGCTTCCCGGTCGGCACCGATTCACTGGCGACGAGCATGGCGAGCGAGATGAGCACGCCGGTCACGACGGCGGTCATCATCCGGAGCACGAGCAATATTCCGTACGTCGGAGCGAAGCTGCTGAACAAGTTGAAGACGATGAACCCAGCGGTGAGCGTGAGCATCCATTTTCGTTTCGGCAAATGGCTCGTCAGTGACATCGTCAGCGGGGTCCCGATGGCGAAGGTGATGGCGAACGCCGAGACGAGCGTTCCGGCCGTGGCAATCGAAATCGATAGGCCATCGGCGATATCGGGTAAAATCCCGACGATGACAAATTCACTCGTGCCGAGCACGAACGTGAGCAATGCGAGCGATAAGATAAGCGTCCAGTCGGTCCGACTGAGCGATGGGGGAGTCGTCAAAATAAAATCACTTCTTTCGTTCAAGGTTGTTAGACTTCAGTCGTTTTCAACCATACAGGATTTCCACGCAAAGCAAAACCCTTTTCCCTTCCGTGAGGAAAAGAAAAGGGTGCCATTTACCGCCAAAATGCCGTTGCTTCGACACCGGCATGATCCGAGACGATCAGACCGTTCTCGCCGTCAAAGACGACGGCATGGCGTGAGACGTGGATCGGGGCGTTCGTCAGCATCAAGTCGATGCGAAGCGCCTGCTTGTTCTCGTCCCAGCCGGCAATCTTGCCTTGGACGGTCGCATCGCCTTCACGCTCGGTCGCTAAATGGAACAAGTCTTGAAGACCGTGCTCAATCAAGTAATCGTAACCTTCGCCACGGATGAACGCGTCGTTGTTGAAGTCGCCGAGCAGTAAGGCGCGGTCGTCGTCCTCTACGCGGCGCAACAGTTCATCGAGCTGATGGCGCACCGGTTCATCGGCATCATGCCACCAACCGAGGTGACACGAGTAAACCGCCGTCGGCGCGTCCATGCCGTCCACGACCGCCTTGACGATTTTCCGAGATTTGTAATCGTTCGGGTCGGTCGTCTGGGAGACGAAGAACGATTCGGTCGACACGAACGGGGTGCGCGACAAAATCGCGACGCCCTCCTCGTAGATGTCGTATCCATAATGGGCGAAGTCCCACGTCATGTAGTAATCGACGCCTTGCTCTTTCAAACGCTCGACGAGCACATAGGCGAAGTTGTTCTCTCGAATCAAGCCGTCGATGAGTGGGGCCTCTTTATGTTGATTCACTTCTTGGAGTGCGATGATGTCATATTCCTCGCTCGCGATCCGTTCAACGATCGAGTCGATTTTCTCTTGTTGACGGTCCTCTAACCAGGCGTGACAGTTCAGCGTTAAAATATTCACGATAGTCCTCCTTTAGAAAAAACAGGCCAACTCGTACGAGCTGGCCTGTTGATTATGCACCGATGACGTCTTGAATATCAGACTTCAATACGTCGGCTTTCGGGCCGTAGATTGCTTGGACACCGCGGTCTTTCAAGATGAGACCCATGGCGCCGTTCTTTTTCCATTCGCTCTCTTCTGAGACGAGCGACATGTCTTTGACTGTGACACGGAGACGCGTCATGCAGGCATCGACGTCTTCGATGTTCTCTTCCCCACCGAGTAGAGCGATAATCCCCATGACCTGTTCGTTGCCTGTCACGTTCGACTTCTCTGTTGTTTCTTCCATGTAGTTCCCGTTACGGCCAGGCGTCGGAAGGTTCATCTTCTTGATAAAGAAGTTGAACACACCGAAGTTCAAGAAGAAGAAGGCAGCCGAGACGAGGAAGAAATTAATCAAGTCTTGCAACAGTCCCGCTTTGACAATCATCGGGATGCGTGTGAGCAATTCAATCGCACCGAACGCGTGGACACGAAGGTCGATGACATCCGCCAAAGCGAAAGCGGCACCGGCCAAAAGCGCGTAGATGACGTAAAGGACTGGCGCGACGAACATGAACATGAATTCGATTGGTTCTGTGACACCCGTCAAGAAGACGGCGAGACCAGCCGACAAGAACATCGGCTTGTATTGCGCTTTTTTGTCTTCGTCGACGTTGCGGTACATCGCGTAGGCTGCACCAATCAAGGCAGCGAATGACAAGATGACTTGACCGACTTTGAAGCGGGCTGGGACGACGTCAGCGAGCAAGGCGTTGTAAGCAGCTGTATCACCAGCGGCGCGCAGGTTAACGAGGTCTGTGACCCAAGCCAACCAGAGCGGATCTTGACCCGCAACGACCGAACCGGCTGTCGCACCTGTCAAAATCGTGTACGTGCCACCGAGTTCCGTGTAGTTCATCGGCACAGTGAGCATGTGGTGAAGGCCGAACGGCAAGAGGAGACGCTCGAGCGCCCCGTAAATGAACGGTGCGAGGACCGGTGCCGTGTTACGTGACGTCGCGATCCATTCACCAAAGCTGTTGAGCGCACCTTGAATCGTCGGCCAAATGATGGACAACGCGATGGCGGCAACGACCGAACCGAGGATGACGACGAATGGCACGAAGCGCTTCCCGTTGAAGAACGAGAGGGCGTTCGGCAATTTGTTGAAGTTATAGAACTTGTTATAAAGGGCTCCACCGAGGAAACCGGCGATGATTCCGACGAACACGCCCATGTTGAGGGCAGGTGAACCGAGTACCGATGTGAAGTAGTCAGCGACGACAAGGTCAGCCCCGAAGAGAGACTGGACTGTCGCTTCCGGGTCTTGGAGCATCGCTCCGTTGACGCCGAAGATGGCGCCTGTGACACGGTTGATCAAGATAAAGGCGATGAGTGCAGCGAAGGCACCACCGGCTTTATCTTTCGCCCATGAGCCACCGATGGCGACCGCGAATAAGATATGTAAGTTGACGATGATTCCCCAACCGAGGTCTTCGATGATGCGTGCCGTCGTGAGCAAGATGCTGACGTCTCCGGCTGACATGCCAATCAATTTACCAATCGAGATCATGAGACCTGCGGCCGGCATGACGGCGATGACGACCATTAAGGCCTTACCGAGTTTCTGCCAAAAGTCGAACGAGATGAGTTGTTTCATGCTATACGCTTCCTTCCTGTACGGAACTTTTTATCTGTCTATGGCGACTGTCAATGCAATCGCTTGCATAGATAATTGTAATCGATTGCATAACTTTGTGCAACCGTTTTCCTAATTTTCATGGATTTTCATAACGAGAGGATATTCGACTCGTTTCTCACCTAGCTTGTCAGTCGGAACGAATCTCGCTACAATACTAAAGGTTGAAAGGGGCGAGAACGATGGGATGGAGACAGACAACATCGGCATTATCAAAAGAAGAGCAAGCGGCATTACTCGATGAATTGTTGCAGTCGGGCCTGTTATTAGAAGAGGATCGACTGCTGTACAGCATGTTGATGCCCGACCGCGTCAAGCGTATGCAGGAAGTGCTGGAGTTACGGACGAACCATATCACGATTTTGACGGAAGGGGTCGATGACCCGCACAATCAGTCGGCCGTGCTCCGTTCGGCGGACGCGTTCGGTGTCCAGACGTTGCACGTCGTCGAGGGACGGGCCAAGTTCAAGCCGAACTCGATTATCGCCAAAAGCGCCGATCGCTGGGTCGACGTGGTCGAACATCCTTCAATCGAGGACGCAATCGATCGGTTGAAGGCGGACGGTTACCAAGTGCTCGCGACGGCACTCAGTGAAGAGGCGGTCCCACTTGAGGACATCGATGTGTCAAAACCGACCGTGCTCTTGTTCGGGAACGAACATCACGGCGTATCGGAACGAGCGCTCGCCAAGGCAGACGGCAATTACTTGATTCCGATGCAAGGATACGTCCAAAGTTTGAACATTTCTGTCGCTGCCGCCATCTCGTTGTACGATGTGACGACGCGGGCGCGCCATGTCGTGACGGACGGATATGGACTGAAGGTGGAAGACAAGCAGCGCATCTTAAAAAATTGGATGGTAAAGAGCCTTCCGAAGCGGTCGCTCGGCGTGTATAAGCAAAAAGGTTTGACCGCTTTTGCGCGTGAGACAGGAAAAACGGAGTAAACGGCGAAAGGTACAGGCGTACGAACAACTTGTCCATATACTGAAAGGGGATGGAAAGATGAGTACGACCAGTTCATTTATCGTGAAAGATGTGACGACGAATTTCAAAGACTACGAAGAGGAATTCTTTAACCTGTACCGAACGCTTTACGGGGACATCGATCAACTGCGTTTTAAAGAACGGCTGTATCGTCATGCGAATCCGCTCGTGTTGCTCGCATTTTCAGATGAGCGCCTCGTCGGCTTCAAAATCGGTTACGAGGCCGAGCCGTATCGCTTCTATAGCTGGGCCGGAGGTGTGCACCCCGAGTTTCAAAAGCATGGCATCGGCCGCAAGCTGATGGACACGCAACTCGAGTGGGTGAAAGCGCAAGGGTTCCATTCGATTCGAACGAAAGCCCGTAACACGAACAAAGGGGTCATCATCTTGAACCTGTTGTGTGGCTACGACATCATGGGGGCGTATACAGAGGATAACGAGCCTCGCATCATGATGGAGAAACAATTGAACTGACCGCTGAGCCGTGGCGCATGCCACGGTTTTTTTGTTGGCATGAAACCAAATGGGGCTGCATCCGTATTATAGAAAAAAGGGGGAGACATCATGGTCCATACGTTTGCATTCGGGGAAGAAGTATACATCGATTCAACAGGGATGGGGGACTCGTTTTTTAGTGGAGTACCAATCATTTTCCCGATATTCTTTTTCCTGATTATCGGTATTATCGTGTTCGCTGTTATTGGAGGCATCGGTAAGCAAGTGAAGACGAACAGTCTATTGAAAGACATGCAACAGTTCGCGTCAGACTTGGCCGACCATCCGAGTGACGAATCGGCAAACCGTCTCGCTAACTACTTGCGAGACGTGACGTCGTTCCCAGTCGAGCGGACACAGATGGAGCCGTTCCGGGTCGCGCTCGGCAGCTATCACTTGATTATGGAGTCCTCGCACGTGCACGACGAGACGAAAGAGCGGGTCGACCGCCAATACAAACGGCTCGGCATCTTGGACGGGGAGAAGTTCGCCGATGAGCCGGTCCCGCGACGCCGTTCGAGCTCACACCATCATGACCACCATAATCATCACATGTAAAAACGCGTCGGGACGTTCCCGACGCGTTTTTGTTACATATAACGACTTGCGTCAAACTCGATTTCGGTCCGATGATTGGCCGACTCGATGGCGCTGGCGATGCGGTTGGCCCGTTTCTCGACGTCACGGGCTTTCAGCCGATACAGTTCCGGGTCATAGAGCGCATGCTTGATGACGCTCGTCCCTTCCCCGTAACCCGTTTGGAACTCGCGTTTCGGACGCTCGGCCAAATCTTGATACATCCGAGCCTGAGCTCGTAATTGAACGGCGAACTCCATCGCTTCGACGAGTGGGAGCGGTCCGTCATTCGTCTCGATGACGGTATGCAGGTTCGCCTCACAGACGAGACGATCAAGACGGCGTAAATCGGTCCGGATTGCCTCGAGCTCAACTTCGATATCCTCGAGTGAACGGGATTGGATCGTCGGGAGCGGCTCATCTTTCTCGAGTTCGATGAATGCGACACGTTCGACTTCTTCGAGCAACCTATCAATCTGCTTCAGAAGCAGGTGTTTCAACTTGATGGCATCTGCCAAGTACATAGGGATTCCTCCTTCTGCTTTTTTTAACCGTACCATACTGCGATTCCTAAAAAAAGGAAGGCGTTACTTTTTCGAGGTGAGGCGATATGATGGAAGAAAGAGAGGAGGTCGACCGATGAACAAGTGGAAAACGCAATGGATCATTGCCATCGTCTTGCTCGTCTTCGGTACCGCGACGTTCCTTTATCAGTGGATCGACTTGCGACCGGGTGAGATTCGCGATTATATCGTTCAATTCGGTTGGCTCGCCCCGCTCGTCTATATTTTACTGTTCACCGTTCGCCCGTTGATTTTATTTCCGACGTCGGTCTTGTCCGTCGCCGGTGGATTGGCGTTCGGGACGCTGCCTGGTGTCGTCTATACGGTCATCGGGGCCACGCTCAGCGCGCTCGTCGCTTACTATATCGCGATTCGCTTCGGTGACCGCTTTCTCCACCATTTCGAGACGAGCAACTATGAGAAGGTGCAGCATAAGATTGAAGAGGACGGGTTCTTCTACGTCTTGATTTTACGCTTGATTCCGCTCGTCAACTTTGACTTGGTCAGTTATGCCTCAGGGCTCGCGAAAGTGAGGCTCCCGGGTTATGTCTTCGCGACCACGGTCGGGATGATCCCGGGTGCGTTCGCCAACAATTTCCTCGGCAGTAGCCTCGCGAGCGGAGACTTTAAGTTAATCATCCTCGCCCTCGTCGTCTTGGTCGTCCTGACGCTCGTCGCGACGGTGTTCCGGGAACCGATCAAACGACAAGTTAATCGCTATAAAAAGAAGTAGGCGCTCCCGTTGAGCGCCTACTTTTTGGTTAACGGTTGTCGACCGTCTCAGGATACAGGTCGTGATTGAACAAGCGATGTTCAGCCATTCTTTCGTATTTCGTGCCCGGTTTGCCGTAGTTGTAGTACGGATCGATCGAGATGCCGCCGCGTGGCGTGAACTTGCCCCACACTTCGAGATAGCGTGGCTCCATCAACTTGACGAGGTCTTTTCCGATGACGTTGATGCAGTTCTCATGGAAGTCCCCATGGTTGCGGAAGCTGAACAAATATAGCTTGAGCGATTTTGACTCGACGAGCTTCTCGTCCGGGATATATGAGATATAAATCGTCGCGAAGTCGGGTTGGTTCGTGATCGGGCAGAGCGACGTGAACTCCGGTGCGTTGAACTTTACGAAGTAGTCGTTCTCCGGGTGACGGTTCGGGAACGCCTCGAGGACGTCCGGTGCGTATTCAAAAATGTATGGGACGCTCTTCTGTCCGAGGAGCGACAAGTCTTGTAAGTCTTCTGGTCTCATAGTTATTCTCCTTAGACGCCACGTTCGTTGGCGTACAGTAATGTGTGCAGCTGCGGCAGGACACGGACACTTTGCCATGACGGGTCGCGGGCGACGTCCTCCCATAGTTCTTTCAAACGACGGAGCTGGGCGTCGGTGATGTCACGGTCCGCACCGGGCTCGGGATTGCCGGCCGATAAGTACATGACGTCCGGGGTGTAGCGCGTCTGTACCGATTTCGCATAGGCGAGGTCGATCTCGTCGAAGACGGCGACTTTGAACGTCATCTGTTCGGGGCGCAGCCGTTCGACGATGGCGTCGAGTTTCTCCCAGTCGGTCGTCATGCCGGAAGATGGTGGTTTCGGGCTGAGCGTCACGTCGTCGATGTCAGCGAGCCAGTCCTGATAGCGGCTGCCTTGCGTCTCGACGGCGAGTTTGACGTCGCGCGCCTTCAGTTTCGTCACCAAGTCTTTCATCGCGGCGATGAGGAGCGGATTGCCGCCCGAGATGGTGACATAGTCGTACACGCCGAGCGCGTCGAGCCGTTCGATCACTTCGTCGGCTGTCAGCATGTCGGGTTTCTCCGAGCCGTCCCACGTGAAGGCGGAGTCGCACCACGAACAGCGATAATCGCAACCGGCGGTCCGGACGAACATCGTCTTTTGTCCGATGGCGCGGCCTTCCCCTTGAAACGTCGGGCCGAACACTTCGAGGACAGGGATTTTCATCAGTCCACCAACCATTCGCGGCGGAACTCGGCGTACGATGTCGGTGTCTCGTACAGTTTGACGAATTCGACGCGGACGTCGCGCTCGTCAGGCAAGTGTTTGGCGAGCTGCTCGAAAATCCAGTAGCACATGTTTTCGGCAGTCGTGTTCATATAAGGTAACGACTCATTCAAATAACGATGGTCGAGGTATGGTTCGAGTTCTTCTTTAAAGATGGCTTTTAAATCGCCAAAATCGAGCGTCATGCCGCGGTTATCGAGAAAACCGCTGATGCCCATTTGCAATTTATACGTATGTCCGTGTAGCGCTCGGCACTTGCCATCGTAATCGAACAAATGATGGGCGGCGTCAAACGTCACTTCTTTGACGATTTGGACGCGGTGCGGACAATAGATGAGCGAGCCGTCTTGTTTGGCTTCGACACTCGTCGGGGCGAGGAATGGGGCGTTCTTCATACGCGCACCTCCTCATACGCGGCGAGGCCGTTTTGACGGAGCACACAAGCCGGGCATTCACCACAACCTGATCCGAGGATGCCGTTATAGCACGTGAGCGTCCGTTCTTTGACGTAATCGAACGCACCGAGTCGGTCCGCGAGTTCCCACGTCTGCTTTTTGTCGAGCCACATGAGCGGTGTGTCGATGACGAACGGATAGTCCATCGCCAAGTTGAGCGTCACGTTCAAGGATTTGACGAACTGGTCCCGGCAATCCGGATAACCTGAGAAATCGGTCTCACATACGCCGGTGACGATGTGATGCATACCGAGCTGTTTGGCCATGACGGCCGCAAAGGATAAGAATAAGTGATTGCGTCCATCGACGAACGTGTTTGGGACGTCCGCATTGTCGATGTCGAGATCGTGTCTCGTCAACGCGTTAGAGGTGAGTTGTCCGAGTAAGGACAAGTCGAGGATGTGGTGCGGGACATCGAGTTCGGCCGCAATCTCTTTCGCGACCTCGATTTCCGCGTCATGGCGTTGCCCGTAGGCGAACGTCACCGCTTCCACATGAGAGAATTGTTGTTTTGCCCAAAATAGGCAGGTGGTTGAATCTTGACCGCCGCTAAAGACGACCAATGCTTTTTCGTGTTGCAACGTGCACACTTCCTTTTTCGCTAGTTTTGATGTCGGAGGAGGTTACGAACTCCGGAGGTCACCCTCGAGCGTTTACTTTACCATAAAAAGACGTTTGACAGGGAAAAGAGAAGCAGGTATAGTAAAGAACATCACTGAAACACTTTCGCGCATAAAAGCGTTTAAGCGGTTAGGTAGAAAATAATGGAACTGAAAGGAGGGGACGTCGATGCAGATGAAAGGAAAAGAGGCTGTATTCGTCGTGCTGATGAGCGGTATTTCCCTGCTCGCACTGATGTTTTTGGCCAAAGCGACGCCACACATGGCGATCTTTGGCACAATGGTATTAATAGGGGGTTACGCGTATTATCGCACGCGTGATTTTAAACGAATCGAAGCCGCGATGATCAGCGGGATCCGTGAAGCCATCATGCCGGTCTTGATTTTACTGTTGATCGGGATGTTGATTGGTGTATGGCAGATGTCTGGTACGGTGGCGACGATCCTCTCCATCGGTTTAGATACAATCTCAGCGCAATGGTTCTTGCCGAGCGTCTTGCTCATCACAATGATTGTCTCGTCGTTCACGGGCAGTGCCTTTACGACGGTCGGTACGGTCGGGGTCGCCTTGTTCGGTATCGGGATGGCGCTCGGGATTTCTCCGGCGCTTGCCGCAGGGGCAATCGTCTCAGGTGCATTATTCGGCGACAAAATGAGCCCATTGTCAGATACGACGAACTTCGCGCCGGCCGTGGCCGGTGTCAAACTGTTCGACCATATCCGTTTCATGATGGGGACGACCGTCCCGGCTTTCCTAATCACCCTTGTTTTGTTCACAATCCTCGGTCGGAGCGGGCAAGCGGCGGATACGACACAAATCGCTGAGGCACAGGCGGCGCTCGCCGGGCGGTTCAACTTATCATGGCTGACTTTGCTCGCGCCGATCCTTGTTGCCGTTCTCGCCTTCCGCCGGATGCCGGTCTTGCCGACGATGCTCGTCGGCATGTTCGCCGGTGTGTTGACGGCTGGATTTGTCCAAGGCAACTGGAACGTCACGAACTGGTTTGGCGTCATGCAGGCCGGCTTCAAGTCAGGCGTTGAGAATGAGACGATTGCGGCCGTACTCGACCGTGGCGGTCTCGAATCGATGCTCTGGTCGGTCAGTCTCGTCTTGATCGCACTTGCGTTCGGTGGATTGCTCCGTGAACTTGGTGTGTTCCAAGCGATCGTCGACGCATTGCTCGAACGGTTGAAGTCACCAGGCAGCTCGGTCTTGTCGGTCGTCCTCAGCTCGATTGGTGTCAACTTGCTCGCGGGTGAGCAGTACTTGTCGATCTTGCTTCCAGGTCAGGCGTTCAAGCAAGGGTTTATCGATCGCGGCATCGATCCCCGTTACTTGTCACGTGCTCTTGAAGACGGCGGGACGGTGATCAACCCGCTCATCCCATGGGGCGTGTCGGGTGCATTCTTCGCGGCCACGCTCGGGGTACCGGTACTTGAATATGCACCGTTCGCCTTCTTCCTCTGGCTCAGCCCGATCTTCTCGATCATTCTCGGATACGTGAAGTTGGGAAAGCAACGTGAGGCGATGCGGATCGCATCATAATTTAAAAGATGTCCTGAATCGTTCAGGGCATCTTTTTTGTGTCTTTCCGTCTTCATTTGAGAAAATGAGACCGAGGAGGGATGACGATGAAACGACTTGATCCATCATTTTATGAGCAACCGACGCTCGAATTGGCCCGTTCGTTACTTGGTCACTATCTCGTCCATGATCATCTCGACGGTCAAATCGTCGGAAAAATCGTCGAGACGGAAGCTTATCTCGGCGCCATCGACCGGGCGGCCCACAGTTTCGGCGGCAGACGGACGAATCGGACCGAGGTGATGTTCGGGTTACCTGGACACGTCTATACGTATCAGATGCATACACACACGCTGCTCAATGTTGTGAGCGGTCCGGTCGGCACGCCGGAAGCCGTCCTCATTCGGGCCATCGAGCCGATTGAAGGACAGGGCATCATTGAGGCGAATCGTCCCGGCATCAAGCGATTCGACCAGACGAACGGACCCGGAAAACTGACGAAAGCGCTTGGCATCACGATGGACCTATACGGACATTCGCTCCAACATGAGCCACTTTATATCGTTGAAGGGAGTGCCATCCCGGAAATCGAGGCCGGTCCGCGCGTAGGGATTCCGAATACGGGCGAAGCACGCGATTACCCGTACCGCTTCTTCGAACGAGCCAATCCGTACGTCTCGAAGTTTCGTTGAATGTTTATGGGCCGGTTAGGTGTGGAACACTCCTTATGTGCATAAAAATAATGAGGGAGTGTTTTCAATATGGCAAAAGTAGCAACGCTAATCACAGATATGTTTGAAGACGTAGAGTTCACGGGTCCACGCGACGCATTGGTGGAAGCGGGGCACGAAGTTGTCACGATTGAAAAGAAAGCCGGTAACACGGTTGAAGGCAAACAAGGCGAGTCGAAAGTCACGATCGACAAAGCAATCGATGACGTGTCGCCGGAAGACTTCGACGCGTTGCTGTTACCAGGTGGGTTCTCACCCGACTTGTTACGTGAAGACGAGCGATTCGTTCAATTCGCGAAAGCGTTCATGGACGCGAAGAAACCTGTGTTCGCTATCTGTCACGGCCCACAACTGTTGATTACGGCGAAGACGCTCGAAGGCCGCGATGCAACCGGTTATAAGTCGATTAAAGTCGACATGGAGTATGCCGGTGCGAAGTATGCGGACAAAGAAGTCGTCGTCTGCCAAGAACAGCTGGTGACAAGCCGTCAACCGGACGACATCCCGGCGTTCAATCGCGAAATCCTTAATCTGCTCAAATAATCGTCTGGCCACGGAATTTCCCGTGGCTTTTTTTGTGCAATCGGGAATAGGTGAATAAGGAGGAGATTTAGATGAAACGAGCACGTTCACCTAGCTAAGTCGGTCGAAACGTTACGTTGCTTGGATGGATGCGTTGGTTCGAGGCGCTCATCCCAGCCTACACGATTGAGCGTCTGTTTTGGGAGTCGCGGACGATCACGATGCAAGAAGTCGTCTATCTCGAAATGCTCTATGCCGTCCTTGTCGTCATCCTCGAAGTGCCGACCGGGGTGTTAGCCGATCGCTTGGAACGCCGACGTCTGTTGCAAATCGGGACTGCACTCGAGTGGGGTTCCTTTGTCGTGTTACTTGTGTCCTTTTCGTTCGGCGGTTTCGCCTTAGCCATCGCTTTGTCAGGCATTGGAGCGGCGCTCCGGAGCGGGGCGGAGAATGCACTGCTCTACGAGACGCTTGAACAGGATGGGAAGACGGAGACGTTCGAGCGCTGGGTCGGCCGATTGAATGTCATCGGAATCGTTGCCGCCGTTCTCGCGGCAATCAGCGGCGCCTTGCTGGCCACACGCTTCCCGTTTGAACTGAACTATGTGCTGTCGATTGTCAGTTTGTTTATCGCGACAGCATGTAGCCTCGGCCTTGTCGAGCCGAGACGAGTCGTGACAGAGGAACGAATGACATGGGCGGATATCGGGGCAGGTTTTCGCTTCGTGTGGCACGACCACCAGCTACTTGCCTTGTCGTCGGTGTTCATCGTGACAATCGGTGCGTTCAACTTCATCGATGAGTTTTGGCAGTTGTACGCCCGTGACGTCGAAGTTCCCATCTATTGGTTCGGAATGATTTCGACTGTCCTGTTGCTCATTCAAATACCAGGGCAACTGCTCGCCCCGGTCCTGTTACACATCACGACGGTCGATCGTTGGTTGCACGGAATCGGTTGGGGCATCGGTCTCGGTTTTGTCATTCTCGGCTTTTTCCCAGGACAAGTCGAACTCGTCTGGATGGCAGGCATGGCGTTTCTTATCGGCATCGTCGAACCGCTCTATCTCGGGGCATTGCATCACCGTGTCCCGTCTGTCATCCGGGCGACGACCGAGTCATCCGTCTCGATGTTGCTGCACGTTAGTATAATCCTCATCGGACTAGTGTTTGTAATCGGGGCCGGTATGACGCTCTTCGTTGCCTTTTTATGGATTGGGATCGTCGTTTGTATGCATCAATTGCTCATCATATTCGTTACTTGGAAAAAGGATGCTTAAGCGAGCATCCTTTTTTTACGCCTCAAGACCGAGGCGGGCGGAGAAGCAACCGTGTATGATAAGAAACAATACTGGAGTAGGAGACAGACGATGGAATGGTATGAGTTACTGATTGGATTTTTGTTAGGGGTCGTCGAAGGGATGACAGAGTTCGCCCCGGTCTCGTCGACGGGGCACATGATTCTTGTGGACGACCTATGGCTCAATTCGAGCAGCTTCCTCGGTCAAGAGGTCGCGAACACGTTTAAAATCGTGATTCAGCTCGGTTCGATTTTAGCGGTCATCGTCGTGTTTCGAAGTCGGTTCAAAGAGTTATTGAATCCGAAAGAATTGCTGGCGATTCGTAACAGCGGGCCGACGAACAAATTGAATGTGTTACATATATTGATTGGGCTGCTCCCGGCCGCTGTGCTCGGGTTGATGTTCGAGGATTATATCGACACACACTTGTTTTCGATCAAGACGGTCTTAATCGGGCTCGTCATCGGCGCGTTCTTTATGATTGCCGCCGATTTGTCAGGCGTGAAGCGTCAGACGACAGCAACGCTCGATGAGATTTCGTACAAGCAGGCGCTCGGTGTCGGCTTGATTCAATGTTTCTCGCTCTGGCCAGGTTTTTCACGCTCAGGGTCGACCATCTCGGGCGGTGTCCTCTTAGGGATGAGTCACCGGGCCGCGGCGGACTTCACGTTCATCATGGCCGTACCGATTATGTTCGGTGCTAGTGCGCTCTCGCTCTACAGCAAATGGGAGTACTTCACGATGGCGACCCTCCCGGTCTTCGTCGTCGGATTCATTAGCGCGTTCTTATTCGCGCTGTTGTCGATCAAGTTCTTCTTGAAGTTGATCAATAAAGTCAAATTGACGCCGTTCGCCATATATCGCATCATGTTGGCGGCTATCATTTACTTCTTGTACTTCTAAGAAAAAAAGCGCATGTCAGCACATGCGCTTTGAAACCAATGATCCATCAAGTTCGTATAACCAAGTAGAGGTGAGAACATGGAACATATCGTTGTCGTATTGGGAACGTTGATTGGCCTCGGGGCTGTCGGTGCACTCTTGTACATGACGCGTCTCGCTTACGAATCATGAGAACGGATAGTGATAGAAACGCTCACGTTGGAGTAACTCCATGACGTGGGCGTTTTCTGCGTTGTCGATGGCCCGCAGCAATCCTTCCGTCTGAGAGCGGTGGGCGAGCAACGCCTCGCGTTTCGCGGCACTCTCGTCGCCGACTTCGATGAGGACGTGCGGCTTTCCGAGTTCCGCTTCGGTGCGATGGTCAAAGGCGACGCCTAAAAACTCTGGACGACTCGCTTCATCCATCTCTTGGAGCGCTCGAACGACCGCTCGTGCTGTCGCCTCATGGTCGGGATGGACGGCGTAGCCCGGGTAGAAGGAAATGACGCGGGCCGGTTTCACTTCTTCGATTAACGCGCTGAACCGTCCAGCGAGTTCCGCTTCGTCTTCGAACTCGACGGTCTTATCGCGGAGTCCCCACATGCGGAGGTCGTCGATGCCCATGACGGCACATGCTTCCTCGAGCTCATGCTTGCGAATCTTCGGTAACTCTTCCCGTGTTGTGAAAATCGGCGAGCCCATGTTGCGGCCCATCTCACCGAGTGTCAGACAGACGTACGTGACCGGGAAGCCGTTCTTAAGGTGTTGGATGATCGTCCCGGCCGAGCTGAACGCTTCATCATCAGGATGCGGAAAAATAACGAGTAACGGTCCATTCATTGGCTTTCCACCTCCGAGGCTCCTTGTGGGAGCGGTTTGATATCTAAGTGTAAGGCGCAGGCGAGGCGACCGAGCCGGTCATGACCGGCGAGCAGGAGCTGGTCCCCATGCTGTTCGTAATCGGTCAATCCTTCGACGTAAAGCCAACCGTGATCGAGCTTCAAGCCGACCCGATATGGACCGTTGCCTTTGATTTGGCCGATGCTGTATTCGATGACGACGTTCCGGATGAACATGCCGGCGTTATGAAAGTCAGGGTCGTTATGCGTCGCATACGCCCCGTTCGTCGTCTCGACGTGGACATAGAGCGGCATGGATACATGCGCGTCCAAGTATGTCTGGATAGTTGTAGGTTGAATCGATTTCACGCGGTTCCCTCCAATGGAAACGATGACCCGAGACATACGTCCCGGGCCACCCGTTAAGATTGTGTTGCTAGTTTTTTACGGTAACCGGTATGGTTCGTCGGGCCAACGTATTGGTTGAGGCGGAACGAGTGACGGACCGCTTCAGTGATAAACTCTTTTCCGATTTGGATGGCCTCGTCGACCGAGTGACCGTTCGCGAGTGAGGCCGCGATCGCTGACGAGAACGTGCAGCCGCCGCCATGTGTGAAGGCAGGCTCGATTTTCTCGCTCTCAAGGAGACGATACTCGTTACCGTCGTAAAGCACGTCGAATGCTGTATCAAACCCGAGCTTGCCGCCGACTTTGACGATGACAATCTCAGCGCCGAGCTCATGGATCAAACGAGCAGCTTCTTTGATTTCATCCATCGTCGAAGGTGTTTTATCGAGACCTGCGAGCATGCGCGCCTCGAACAAGTTCGGTGTGATGATTTTAGCGACCGGTACGAGGTGCTTGCGCATCGCGACCGCGACGTCCGGGTTGAGAATCTCGTCTGCACCTTTACAAGCCATGACCGGGTCAACGACCGCGTTCTGGATGCCGTATTCTTTAATTTTACGAGCGGCGAGTTCGATGATCTCTGGCGTCGGGAGCATGCCTGTCTTGACGGCATCGACACCGATTCCGGCGAGGACCGTATCGATTTGTTTCTCAATCAACGTCGTGTCGATTGGGAATACTTCGTGGTGCCACGCGTTATGCGGGTCTTGAGCCACGATGACCGTGAGTGCGGTCATCCCGTAAACACCGAGCTCTTCCATCGTCTTCAAATCAGCCTGGATGCCTGCACCGCCGCTCGTATCCGAGCCAGCGATCGTTAACGCTTTTTTCATTGTCATAGTCGTTCAATCCCCTTTGTCTGTTTGGATAGTTTCACTATAACGACTTTTTGACGCTACGACAAATTCCGAGGTCGTTTTCGCGCCGGAATAAGTTTCGAAAATTGATGGCAGGATTTCAATCATATTTGGGGAATAGTAATGAATAGGGTGTAGACCACTTTCAATTGGCTAGGAGGAAAACCGCATGTTAGTGCATAGCTTATGCATTCCGAAGAAAGATGTCGTCACAATCAGTGAAAAGGCGACATTACGCGAGGCGCTCGACACGCTCGAAAAGACAGGCTACCGCTGTGTCCCTGTGCTCGATGAGACGGGAACGTTTTTCCGCGGTAATATCTATAAAATGCATATTTATCGCCACGGGATGAGTGGGGCGAGCCTAGACGACAACGTCATGGAGCTCATCAAGAACACGCAAAAGTACGTCCATGAATCGGACGGTTTCTTCAAAGTGTTCTTCTCGATCAAAGAATTACCGTATATCGCGGTCTTGAAAGATGAGAGCAACGAATTCTACGGGATTTTGCCGCACGGGAAGATGCTCGGCATGCTCGAAGAGGCATGGAGTCGTGACACGGGGAGTTATGTCGTCACAATCGCACTCAGTGAGCAAGCGGGGGCGCTTGAGAAGATTACGAAAATCATCAGCAAATACTCATCGATTGCCAGTCTCATGACGCTTGATGCCAAGAGTAAAGTCTTGCGCCGGGTATTGATCACGTTGCCGCCTGATTGCGACGAGCCGAAGAAAGACAAAATCGTCGCGAAACTCGAACAAAAAGGGTTCCGCGTCGTCGAAGTCGAGAATTTAAATAACTGACGAAAGGCCTTCCTCGATGCGAGGAAGGCCTTATTCAATCCAATCGTTTTTCCATCCGGATATCCGGCCAAAATTGACCGTCCCAGTACGTGAACGCCTCGATACGGGCAATCTCCGTGTAGCCGACCTTTCGATAAAGGTGATGAGCCGCTTCATTGAATCCAAACACACCGAGCTCGATGCGAGGCACATTTTGTGCACGCAATCGTTCTTCTAACAGGGTCAGGGCCGTTGTACCGACACCTCTCCCGCGACCGGTCGGCTCTCCAATCACGAGTCCGAGCCAGGCGCTTCCGCGTTCGTTGTCGTACAGATGCGGGGTATCATAGATGATATTCACCTCACCGACGAGCACGTCATCTGCGTAGATGAGGAAGATGTCATGGGTCCGGAGGCGGTCCGTCAAGTCCTCGACCGTCATGTGATGTTCGGCGGCGAGTTCTTCCTCCGAGCGGACGGGACGAATCAAATGGACGATTGTCGGGTCGTTGTTCCAACGGTTGAACGTTGCGGCGATGGCGTTCGACGCTTTCAGTAAAGGGACGAGCGAGATGGTCATCCTTTCCCCTCCTTTCCGTGACACTCTTTCGCGTTTAAGGGGGAAAATCCTTGTTTTACTCGACCGGCTTCAAAACGTTCAAATGACTCGGTAGTACTTCAAACGTGAGCGGCAGCTGCCCGCCCGTGTCGCCGTCAGCATTGACCGGAAGCGATTCTGGTGAGTCGACATGCACGCGTTTCGTCGTGAACGACGTGACGCTGTCCGTTTCTTTCAACTTGCCGGTGAACAGGGCCGGTGCGAGTTGGACCGCGTCTTTGAAGCCGAGGTTTTCAAATAAATAGACATGAAGCAAGCCATCGTTCAACTCAGCGTCCGGTTCAAAGTTCTCAAACCCGCCGACCGAGTTCGTGAGGGCGATGACGACCAAATAGGCGTCTCCGTCGAACGTGTGCTCATCGGCTTGGACCGACAGCGCATACGGGCTATGTTCGCGGAACGCTTTGATGCCTTCGATCAAGTAGGCGAACGGGCCCCATTTCGTTTTCTCCTCGACACTGACCTCGTCGACGGCCTCGGCGATGAGCCCGATGGCGATGACGTTCATGAAATAGCCATTCTCGTATTTGCCGATATCCATCGGTGTCGGTTGAGCTGTCTTGAGCGCCTCGATGGCATCTGCGGGATCGCTCGGGACGCCGAGCGCGCGGGCGAGGTCGTTGACGGTACCGAGCGGGATGATGCCGAAATCAGGACGATGGTCGGCTTCGGCGAGACCGGTGACGGCCTCGTTCAGTGTCCCGTCGCCACCCATCGCGATGACGGCTTTATATTGTTTCGATGCCGCTTCTTTTGCGAAATGGGTGGCATCGTCAGCTTTCTCCGTGAACCGGACATCGACGTTCCCGTAACGCTCACGTAAGACTTCCTCCGCTGCCGCGGCGTGTTCTTTCCCTAACTCTTTCCCAGACGATGGGTTGACGATTAACATGACTGTATCCATCAAAGCACATTCTCCTTTTCACACTCAGATATTGTCATCTATTCCCGTCATATGACCAGACTAGTCATAAAAAAAACAACACAGATGTGTTGTTCAGTAGTGCCGGAACGCCGACATATCAAGATGGCTCGCATCCGATTCGTCGACGGCGAGTTCAATCTTCAAATGCTCATGGAACGGTGAGTCAAACGCGCCCATGCAGGCGACCGGTTCATGGTCCGGGACGGGGGACTTGCGTTTCGTTTTGACGAACAAATAGTCCTCACGCGCCAACGTCAACAAAAAGCGCTCGACCGCATGGGGTTCGCGCGTGACGTTCGGCCATGGTAAGTGGTTGAACAATAAAAAGACCGCGCCTTCTTTTTCGAGCGCATAGTCTGGGGCGATCCCTTCCCGGTTCAACAACTCGATGACCGTACTCAAATAGGCTTGTTTAATCGTCAATGAAATCTCGTAATACTCACGCATACCGTCCACCCTTTCTAAAAATCGCAATAATTCCATTCTATACGTTTCAGACAGGGGCGACAATGAAGAAGTTTCTTGACGAAGCGTTTTTCCCACCGTATACTGCTCATGTCCTGCTATACTAAAGGTAAATGATGAACGAATTGAGGTGAAACCGACATGATTGAATCACTCGAATTGAAGGCGTGGATCGTTTTAGCGCGGGCGATGGACGCGATCAGTGACCGTGTAAAGGACGATTTAAGACGCCACCAATTGAATTCAACAGAGTTCGGTGTTTTATCCGTATTGTATAAACGAGGGGATACCCCGCTCCAGCAAATCGGAGATCAAATTTTGATTACGAGCGGCAGTGTCACATACGTGATCGATAAGCTTGAAAAACGTGGCTTGATTGAACGTGTGGCTTGTCCATCTGACCGACGCGTCACGTATGCTTCGTTGACCGAAGAAGGCAAGCGTTTGATGGACGTCGTCTATCCCGAACATATCGAAATCTTTAAAGACATTTACGGCCCACTTAGTGAAGAGGAGACGGAAATGCTGATCGACCTATTAAAACGGGTCGGTTATAACGCGGCAGGCAAATGACGCCTGCCGGTTTTTTTTTGACTCATTTATCTTGAAGTTAAAATAATTGACTGTGAGATATACAGATGATATAGTTCAAACTGTTGTTACAAATAGAGATTACTTTTATGGAGGAACCCATTATGAAAAAGGTATTATACGTATCTGCTAACCCGAAACCGACAGAATTGTCATACAGCAAACAAGTCGCTGAAACATTCATGACGACACTCACGAACGAGAATGCGTCACTCGAAGTTGAAGCGATTGAACTTTACGATGTCGATGTCCAAGAAATCGATGGCGACGTCCTCAGCGCATGGGGCAAATTCGCATCAGGCGAAGCACTCACAGACGTCGAAGCGGCTAAAGTCGCAACAATGAACGGTATGCTCGAGAAGTTCATGGAAGCTGACATGTATGTGTTCGCGACGCCAATGTGGAACTTCTTCTTCCCAGCACGCATGAAGATGTTCCTCGACAGCGTCTTGACGGCTGGTAAAACATTCCGTTACACAGAGCAAGGTCCAGTCGGTCTTCTCGAGAACAAACAAGCGATCCACATCCAAGGTACGGGTGGCATCTACACGGGTACGGACCTCAACTTCGCAGACGCTTACCTCCGTCAAGCGCTCGCATTTGTCGGCGTGACAGAAGTGACGACACTTCCAGTTGAAGGAATGAACCAATACCCAGACAAAATCGAAGAAATCGTTGCTGACGCAAAAGCGAAAGCAGAAGCACTTGCGAAAGAAGTCGCAGGCGCAGTCACAGTATAATTGTCAAGGCGAGTCCAATCGGGCTCGTCTTTTTGTGTGCCATCGATTCGGGTATGATAAGACGGAAAGGGGAGAAGAACATGGGAGAACAGTTATCAAATCGCCTGCTCGGCGATTGGAGTGAAATCATCGCGACCGAGATGAGCGAACCATATTTTGCCGAGCTAAAGACGTTCGTCGATGAAGCGTATGCGACATCGACCGTCTATCCGGAGCGAGAAGATATTTGGAACGCGTTCGTCTATACGAAGTTCAAGGACGTCAAATGTGTCATCCTCGGGCAAGATCCCTATCACGGACCGAACCAAGCGCATGGACTCAGTTTCTCGGTCCAAGACGGCGTCCGCCTTCCGCCGTCACTCCGTAATATCTTTAAAGAATTGCAGGACGATGTCGGCTGTCCGGTCCCGACCAGCGGCAATTTGGAGAAATGGGCCCGACAAGGCGTGCTATTGCTCAACACCGCCCTCACGGTCGAGGCAGGCAAGGCTGGGTCTCACCGCGGGAAGGGCTGGGAACAGTTCACCGACTCCATCATCGAGCGACTCGGGCAGCGTGAAGAGCCGATCGTGTTCGTCTTATGGGGGAACGACGCGAAGAAGAAACAGAAATGGATTGGCCCGCAACATGCCGTCTTGACGTCGGTCCATCCGAGCCCGCTCTCGTCCCATCGCGGCTTTTTCGGATCGAAGCCGTTCTCGCAAGTGAACGCGAAGTTGAGTGAGTGGGGACAACCTGAAATTGATTGGTGTTTGTGACAGTCTGCAGATGCGGACTGTTTTTTTGTTGACGACATTCAAACGGTCTGTTATCGTTACTACCAACAAGATACTTTATCGCTTAAAAGCACATGTGCATAGAAGCATAACTGTATAACAGTATAAAAGCGATGACCGAACCGAAGTAGAGACATCTTCCCTGGCCCAGAGAGCGTGTGGTGCTGTGAACACGCCCAAAGGATGAATCGAATTACAGTTCGCGAGCTCTCACGTGTTGAGCGGTCCCCCGTTATCGGAATAGAGTGACTAGACGTCCGTCTAGTAATCAGGGTGGTACCGCGGCATCGTCGTCCCTATCGAGTGAATCGATAGGGACTTTTTTACGTTCAGTCAATCAAAGGAGGAAACATCATGCTCACACAAATCATTCCACGCCATTTGGCCCCACATATTTCGCCACAGTTCTACGACGAGTATACGCCGACGGATCATGCTGTCTGGCGCTTCGTCTTGCGACTGAACTTGCACACGCTTGAAGGGAAGGCCCACCCGTTCTACATCGAAGGGTTGAAAAAGACGGGCATGGGGCCAGAGCGTCTCCCTGACGTTGAAAAGATGACCGAAGAGATGCGAGAGGCCGGTTGGTCGACGGTCGCGGTCGATGGACTCATCCCAGGCGTCGCTTTCTTTGATTTCCAAGGCAACGGCATGTTGCCGGTCGCGACCGATATTCGTAAAGTCGAGAATATTTTGTACAGTCCGGCACCAGATATCATCCACGAGGCGGCTGGTCATGCACCGATGTTGATGGATCCGGAGTTCTCCCAAATCGTGAAGCGGTTCGGACAGCTTGGAGCGAAAGCGTTCATGAATCGTGAAGAACACGCCTCGTTTGCAGCACTGAAACGATTGACCGTCGTGAAGGAGAATGCGAACTCGACGGACGAGGAGATCGCGGCAGCCGAAGCGGCGGTTCATGCGGCCAAAGCCCAAGTAACCGGCTTCTCTGAAGCGCAACAAGTCGCTCGCATCTTTTGGTGGACGGTCGAGTTCGGTCTCATCGGTGAGGTGGACAACCCGCTCATCTACGGGGCAGGACTGTTATCATCGGTCGGGGAGAGCCGTCATTGTTTGACTGACGCCGTCACGAAACATCCGTTCAATTTAGAGCACGCACTCGAAACGAAACAGGACGTGACGAATATGCAACGCGAGTTGTTCGTCATCCCGGACTTTGAAGCGTTGAAGGACGCGCTAGACGAACTCGAGTCACGGATGGCGGTCAACCAAGGTGGAATCGCCTCGCTCGAGAAAGCGCTCGCGTCGGGCAGTCAATCGACCGTCCGGCTTGAAGACGGGACGGACCGCGTCGGTGTGATTCGTCACGTGACACGCTCCGGGGCCCATGCGCTCGTCCAGTGGGACGACTGTGTGAACGTCAATCACGGTCAATTGACGAACTTACAGAACCACGGCGTACTCGTTCTCGATGGACCGCTTCAAGACGTATTGGCGACGGCAGAGATTCGACTGGACGGACGCCTCGTCAGCGAGACGACGGAAGCGTTACAGTTCGAAGACGTCATCGTCACGATTGAAGACCGGCAAATCCATCTCACGACACTTGAAGTGAGACAAGACACGCTCCCATCGATCTTCCCAGGCACCGAGATTGAAGAGCTCATCATCTTGGAGAAGCCGGTCCAAATCGAACGTGACGCCCGTGTTTGGACGAACGATGACCCGATGTTCAATCGAATTCGCAATATGCGGGAGCAAGGCGAGTCGATTGATGAGCTCGTGCCGACGATTCTTGCTGATCATCCCGATGCTTGGTTGCTCCACATCGAATGCTTGGAGCTCGTCGAGTCTGATGCGCTTCGACAGGCGTTGACGGAACGGTTGCACGCGTTACGTGAAACGTCGCCATCGCGTCATGAGTTGATCGGCCGCGCGCTCGCATTGCTCAACTGACAAAAATAATCCCCGCCCTATCATGGGCGGGGATTATTTGTTAACGTGTCGTTTCACGCAAGAACGTGATTAAACGGCGATACGTGGCACTGGCGGCTGGCTTATCCATTTCGAAATGGTAGTCATGGCCGAGCGCATGTTCGTTTCGGTCGTAAAAGACGCTCGTGACGTCAGTCCGACCTGAGAGGATCGTCGCAAATTCTTTCGCTTGCGTTTCGAACGAACCGGTGTTGCCATCGGTGATAAACGTCGGAACGAACGTGGCCGGGATATTTACGAGCGGCGACGCTTCCGCGACGACCGGCAAGTCTTCCCAATTGTACGTTCCGAAGTAAGCCCAACCAATCCGTTTGAACAAGAAGCGGTTGACCGCCTTCGATGACTCGACGATGCTCCGTTTCAAATCGTACGGACCCGACATGAGAACCGTGCCGAGAATCGACGATTTCGGGACGATTTGCTTCACTTCGGCAGACGGTGCGTAGCCATCGTTCAATTGGATTCCGACGAATTGGGCCACAAGTTGGGCCCCGTTCGAATCGCCCGCAAAGAAGACGCGGTCGAGGTCGAGACGGAAGCGGTCATTGTTTTCCGCGATATACGTGTATGCTTCTTCAAGCTGCTGGAGCGGGACGGGGTACGTGACGTCTGGAGCGAGCGCATAATTGACGCTGACGACGTTGTAGCCGTTGCTTGCGATCGACGTCGCATACTTGAAGACGTCGGCCTTATCGCCACCGACGAATGAACCGCCGTGCACCCAAAAGATGGTTGGGACAATCTGCTTCTCACCTTCGTAGCGAATCAAGTCGAACGTTCCGTTCTCGTAAGCCGAATGATAGTCGATGTCTTTACGGACCGACGTTTTTTGTACGACTTCCTCGAACCCTTTAATGGCCACTTCGTTCCCGCCGGCAAATGAGGTTTTGACGAGGCGTGAGGTCGGTTTCGGGGACAAGAATACATAGGCGGCACCGGCGACAGCCGTGCCGACGAGTCCGAGTCCCGCCCGTTTCAATCCTTTATTCATCGTAATTCCTCCTTGAATTCAACCTGAGTTGTCCGTTTATCGATCGACGAGGACAGTTCCCATGAACGTTTCGATAACGTGCGCGATCCCGTCTTCATTGTTTGATTTCGTGATGAAGTCGGCTTTGCCTTTGACCGTTGTGTTGGCGTTGCCCATTGCGACCCCAAGCCCGGCCCATTCAATCATCGTCAAGTCGTTGTTCCCGTCTCCGCAAGCGATGACGTGGGCTTGCTCGATGCCGACGTGCTCCGCTAAGAAGGCGAGGCTCGTCCCTTTCGTCACACCGGCTTCCGTAAATTCGAGGAAGAACGGTTTCGAACGGGCGACGGCGAGTTTGCCTTCGAGTTCGACTTGGAGTTTCGTTTCAATCGGGGCAAGCGTGTCGCCGTCACCGAGCATGAGACATTTGACGACAGGCGTCGTGACCGCTTCTTTGAAGTCGGCGACATGGATGACCGGCATCCCCGTCAATTCACCTTCGATATCAGTATACGGGTTCGGTTGATCGGTTACGATTTCGTTACCGATGTACGTATGAATCGCGATTTCTTCCCGGACACTGATATCATGGAGATGGGCGACCGTTTCCGGAAGCAACGTACTCGAGAAGATTTCTTCATTCGTCTCACAATTGATGATTGAGGCACCGTTAAATGAGAGAATATAGCTACCATATTTGGCAAGTTCGAGTTCACGGGCGGCATCCCACATCGCGTATGTCGGGCGACCGCTCGCGAGCACGACTTTATGTCCGCGTTCTTGTACATCTAGCAAGGCAGCTTTCGTCTTGGCGGAAATCGTGTGATCGCTCGTGAGGAGCGTATCGTCCATATCTAAAACAATCATCTTGTAACTCATAATGGTAAGGAGTCCTCCTTCAGAATCTAATGACTCCATCCTAATACGATTTGAGGTCAATTGACAACCTTGTCGCAAAAACGTAACTATTAAGAAGTAGTGAATTTCAGAAGAGGTGGAATGATGAATCGAATATTAGTAGCCGAAGATGAGCATGCGATTCGCAGCTTTATCATCGTTAATTTAAAGCGGGCCGGATTCGACGTCTTTGAGGCGACGAACGGACGCGAGGCGGTCACGGCGTTTGATCGTGAACCGTTCGATGTCGTGTTATTGGATGTGATGATGCCAGAGATGGACGGTTTTGAGGCATGTGCGGCCATCCGTGATTTAGATGAGAATGTCGGCATTATCATGCTGACGGCGCGCACACTCGAAGAAGATAAAATCGAAGGACTCGGCCGAGGGGCGGACGACTACATCGCCAAGCCGTTCAGTCCCGGCGAACTCGTGGCGCGGATTCAAGCACTCCTCCGACGTGTCGAGAAAGTGAAACGAAAAGAGAAGAAGCGATTGAAGTCCGGACCGTTCGCCATCGACTTGGCAGCGAAGCAAGTGACGAAGTATGGGCAGTCGATTGATTTGACCCCGACCGAATACGATTTGATTTGTCACCTCGTCCAAAACGAGGAAGTCGTCTTATCACGTGACGCGCTGTTAGATGCCGTTTGGGGCATCAATTACTTCGGGGACAGAAAGACGGTCGACGTCAACATTCGTCGCCTCCGTCAAAAAATTGAAGATGATCCGAGCCACCCGGCTTATATCGAGACACTGTGGGGGCACGGGTACAAATGGCGGAGACATGACGGATGAAGCAACAGCTCGTCATTCGGATTATGCTCGTCATGACGTTCGTGCTCGTCTTGCTCGTGAGCGTCTTGTCGTACGGAACGTACCGCTACTACTATGAATATGAATCAGAGGCCTTACTTAGCCATGCGACGACGAGTGCCTATCTCTATCCCCAGGCGCAAGTCGGTTTTGAAACACCGAGCGCGTTCTCGGTTCTCGTCCGGACGTTCGGGTATCCAGGCACCGATTTGACGATTGTCGACCGGACCGGTCAAATCATTAAAACGACGGGACAGCGGGCGCAGCAGGCGGCCTTCACACCGGAACAACTGCAAGACCTCGCCCGCGGTGAGTCCATCGTCCAAGATTACGATGCGGAAGGGAACCACTATTTGTCGGTGACGAGTCCCATCATCACGGACGGCACGAGTGAATTCGCCATCAGCTTCACGCGGCCGCTCGCCGATCTCGATACGTTGATTCGCGAGATTTGGATGGCTGTCGTCATGATTGGCGTCTTGATTTGGCTGGTCGCGCTCTATGCCGTCATTCGGATTGCAGACCGCTTCGTCCGACCGATTCGAGACATCATTGAGACGGCTGATGAGATGGCGCAAGGTGATTTTGACGTCGAAGTCTATTCCAATGAAAAACATGAGCTCGGGGCACTGGCCCGGACGCTGACGTATTTAGGAGCGAAAGTGCAGCAGCATCAATCGACACGAAATGAATTTCTATCAAACGTGTCGCACGAGTTGCGGACGCCGCTCACTTCGATCAAAGGATGGACCGAGACGATTCGCGGCGGGGACGAGAAAGTGTCAGAGGAGACCGAGCTCGGTTTGAGCATCATCCATTCGGAGACGGAGCGGATGATTGGGCTCGTCGAGCAGTTGCTCGATTACACGAAAATTGAAGAGAGCCGGCTCGTTTTGTATCGGCAAGAACTCGACCTCGTATCGCTGTTACGGAAAGTGACGATTCAGTTGAAACAGTCGCTCGAGGATAAACAGATCACCCTCATCGAACGGTACCCCCAAAAATCGATTGGACTGTTTGATGAGAACCGGTTGAAACAAGTATTTTTAAACTTACTCGAGAACGCCATTCGCTTCTCACCCGAAGGTGGGACGTTGACCGTACGGTTCGTGCAATCGGAGCGGGTCGCGTTCATCTCGATTATTGACGAGGGGCCTGGTATCTCACGGGATCACCTGCAACGCATCACGGAAATGTTCTATCAGGCGCAAGTGACGAAAGGCAGCAGTGGTCTTGGTCTCGCGATTGCGAAGGAGTTGATCGAGGCGCACGAAGGAAAGCTCGTCATTGAAAGTGAGGTCGGTCATGGGACGACGGTGACTGTTTTGTTGCCGCTCGATCCGAGCGAACTGCATTAAAAGGGTTAAACCTTCCGAATTCAGGATACATGTAATTGTATGTAGAATGAGGGAGGTTTTTTTCGTGGCAACGAAATCATTGAAGCCATTATCAGGTAGTCCGAACGCTGTCTCGACCGAAACAGAAATTGAGGCGCTACGCATGGAGCCGCTCCCATACGGGGAAGACCGCGCTGAGAGCATCGAGACAATGAAGATGGTGATGGGGCAACTGCCTCGGACCGAGCTCGTCAAGGAGACGGATGACACGCTCCATTATGTCGTCACGTCGAAAATGATGCGCTTTAAGGATGACGTTGAATTCCGATTCGACGATGAGACAAAACAGATTGAATTCCGCTCGGCATCACGACTCGGTCACTCTGACTTTGGGGTGAACCGGAAACGGATGCAGGATGTGAGTGAACGCTATCGGAGGTTGATGAGATGAAGGATTATCAGTTGATTGTGATTGGTGGAGGCGCGGCCGGGATGACGGTCGCGGCTGGTGCCGCAAACTTAGGCGCAAAGGTCGCCTTGGTCGAGAAGAAAAAACACCTTGGTGGAGACTGTCTTCACGTCGGGTGTGTCCCGTCGAAAGCGCTGATTGCCGCTTCGAAAGAAGCGAGTAGCATGATGCAGGCGGCGCGTGTGCTCGGAGCTGAGTTTGATGGCCGCGACCATTACCAGACGACGAAGGCGCGTGTCGATCGTGCCCGCGCCATTATCCAAGATCATGACGGAACGGAGCGTTTCGAAAAACTTGGTGTCGATGTGTATATCGGCGAGGCATCATTCCAAAGCCCGTACGAGCTTAAAGTCGGAGACGATTTGTTGATTGGGAAAAAGTTTGTCATCGCGACCGGATCGAAACCGACCGTACCGCCGATTGATGGATTGGACAGTGTGCCGTACTTAACGAACGAACAAGTTTTTGAAGAAGAAACGCTGCCAGAAAGTATCATCGTCATCGGCGCCGGCACGGTCGGGCTTGAACTTGCCCAATCGTTCGCTCGTCTTGGAAGCCAAGTGACCGTGCTTGAGGCACAGGACACGTTCTTACCGAAAGAAGATGAGTCTGTCAGCAAATTGCTCCGCTCCCAGCTCGAGATGGCGATGCGTCTGAAAATCGGGGTGAAAGTGAAGCAGATTGCGGAAGAGGACGGACGTATTCACGTCACGACTGAAGTCGATGGCGAGACCGTGACGTATGAGGCTGACAAACTGCTCATGGCGACGGGCCGTAAACCGAGAATTGATGAACTACGGCTCGACCGGGCGCATGTGAACGTGAAAGACGGGTACGTTGATGTCACTTCGACATACCGGACGTCCCAACCGCACATTTTCGCGATCGGTGACACGATCAAGACGTTACCGTTCACCCATGCGGCCGGAGAAGAAGGGAAAGCCGTCGTGGCGAACGCCTTGTTCGGACTATGGAACAAGGTCGACTACACGAAGATGCCGTGGATCACGTTCACGGACCCGGAAGTGTTCCACGTCGGCATGACCGAGGCCGAGGCACGTGAGCGTCACGGCGATGACGTCGAGATTATTGAAGCGAAACTGTCTGAGGTCGATCGGTTCGTCGCCGACCGTCAAGAGACAGGATTCGTCAAAATCATCACCCGGAAGAACGGTAAGATTATCGGTGGGCACGCGGTCGGAATGACGGCCGGGGATTGGATGCAAATCGTCGTCTATGCGATGCAGCGGGGCGATAAGATCGGTAAACTGTCCCGGATGATCTATCCGTACCCATCGCGTAGCGAAGCGGTCAAAAAGGCGGCCGACTTGTACTGGCGGAAACGTTTGTTCAACAGTCCGCTCACTGAGCTCGCTCGTAAATATTTTGAATGGACGCGGTAACGAAAAAATCCCACTCTCGATCGAGTGGGATTTTTTTATGGCAAAACGATCGTATCAATCATTTTGGGCGATCCTTCTGACAAATCGACGAGTGGTTTAATCAACACTTCGACGCGGCGGTTTTTCGAACGTCCGGCTTCCGTGTCGTTCGTCGCAATCGGTTTGTATTCCCCGTAGCTCGCAAGTGTGAACTGCCCAGGGTTCAAGGCGTCGTTCGTCAACAAGCCGCGCATGAAGGCGGTGGCTCGGGCTGAACTGAGTTCCCAGTTCGACGGGAAGCGGGCCGTATTAATCGGGATGTTATCCGTATGACCCGATACGACGATTTCACGATTGCCGGCTTGTTCGAGAATACCGCTGATGGAGCGGGCGACTGCTCTAGCATCGCCATCGAGCGTCGCTTCACCCATGCTGAATAGAGCCCGGTCTTGGATCGTCAGGACGAGACCGCTCGAATTGATGGTCGCTTCGATCTCATCCTCGAGTCCATTCTTTTGAATGTATTGATTGACCTCTTCTTTCAACTCATCGAGCTTGGCGAGTTCGTACGTCCGTGGATTCGCCGTCGTGTCCGTTTTGTTCGTGCGGCTAATATCGCTGTTCGAGGCGGTCGAGGCTTGAAACACACTCGTCCCGCCTGAGAACACTTGATTAAAGGACTGGGACATCTTTTCGAGCTTCGTCTGGTCGACGTTACTCGAGGCGAACAAGACGATGAACAAAGCGAGCAGAAGCGTCAGGAGATCGGCATAAGGAATGAGCCAGCCTTCAGGGATATGTTCTTCATGATCATGCTTCTTTTTGCGCTTCATAGTTCGCTCGCTCCTTTGGAGACAAATACACGGCCAACTTATCTTCTAGCGTCTTTGGTGATTCTCCGCCTTGGATGGATAAAATTCCTTCAATCATCATTTCCTTGACGACGACTTCGCTCTTCGAATATTGCTTCAACTTGTTAGCGAAGGGGAACCAAAGGACATAGCCACTAAAAATCCCGAACAGTGTCGCGACAAAGGCAGCTGAGATGGCATATCCGAGTTTGTCGATATCCGATAAATCTTTTAATGCGGCGACGAGTCCGATTACGGCCCCGAGGACACCGAGTGTCGGCGCATATGTCCCCGCTTGCGTGAACACGTCAGCGTTCGCTTTATGGCGTATTTCCATGTTCTCGATATCACGAGACATCACTTCGGCGATGTACTCGGACGGTTGGCCATCAATGACCATCATCATGCCTTGCTTCAAGAACGGTTCTTCGACTTGTTCAAGGGCTGTTTCAAGCGATAACAAACCTTCTTTACGCGCTTGCGTCGATAAATCGACGAATTGCGTCAACAGGCCCGATTTACTCGGCAACTCTTGCTTCTTGAATAAAATTTTGAACAGTTGGGGAACCGTCTGTAACTGTTCTTTTGATACGGCGATGCTGACCGCGGCAGCTGTACCGACAAAAATAATGACCAGTGCTGCTGGGTTGATCAGCGGGGCGACCCCCGCGCCTTTCAAAATCATACCGCCGATAAGCGTGAAGAAACCGAGTAAAAGTCCTATTAAAGTGACGACATCCATGTCTATGTTTTCCACCTTTCTAAAGAGATCGGGAGACAAAAAAAGCGAGAGACTTAACTCGTCTCCCGCAAATGCGTTCCCGATGGTTAAGCGCCGTTTTCGTCAATCAGCATTTGAATGCTGATATTTCGTTCTTCACGCTCTATATCGGTTAACACGTCGTATTTTTTTAATAATGCGTACAATTGATTCACAACTTCTTGATCGAGTGACCAATGTAGCAGTTCTTCAAGTTGGAAATAAAGATGGGCGGGCATACATTGTGACTGACGCTCCAACCTTCGCGAGACATCCGTTAGCGAATGATCTACCGTACTAGGGTCCACGGTTTCATTCAACCTCCTCAACATTCTTAAAGTCTATCTCTCATATTACCAAAAAAATCGACAAACAGTTAGCGATACATTTTTCTAGTTGGCAATTTTAAAAGTGAGGAGTAATATGAGCCTTAGAAAACTAGATATGAAGGAGATAGCGAGATGCGACATCGATTGACCGTGCGGGAAATGCGCATAAAACGAATTGAAGCGCTCTACCGGCTCGTGTTTGAAAAGCCGGCCCGTTTTATCGCGACTGGATTTTTACTCGCCATCTTGACTGGTGCGACCCTGCTCTACATGCCGTTTGCACAGACGCAACCCGTGTCGTGGATTGACTGTCTCTTTATCGCCACGTCGGCCGGTACGGTGACCGGGTTGTCGACGATTGATATCGGCTCTTCCTTCAACACGTTCGGCGAGCTCGTCATCGTCGCCTTGATTCAAATCGGAGGTCTCGGCTTCATGACGGTCGCTCTCATGTTACTCAGCGTGCTCGGGAAGAAAATCGGCTTGAAACAGCGGATTCTCCTTCAAGAATCGCTCAACTTGTCGGGGCCTGGCGGCACGGTCCGGCTCGTCCGCAACATCGTCTTCACGACACTGATCGTTCAGTTTCTAGGCATGCTGTTTTTAACGTTCGAACTGTACAGCACCGGTGATTATCGCTTCGGCGAGGCATTGTATTATGGCTTCTTCCATGCGGTATCAGCGTTCAATAACGCGGGGTTTGCCCTTTGGCCAGACAGTTTGATGCAATTTGAACAGAATACGGCCATCGTCATCACGATTGCCGTCCTCTTGATGATTGGAGGGCTCGGCTTCACGACGATTGCGGACGCGACCGAGGTGAAGCGCTGGAAACGGCTCGCGCTGCATTCGAAAATCATGATTGCGTCACTCGCCATCGTCAACGGCATTGCCTGGTTCGCGCTCATGCTGTTTGAATGGGTGTCGACGGAAGGGAGTTTATATGGACGCCCGTTCGGTGAAGCGTTGCACGTTACTTTCTTCCAGGCGGTGACGACACGGACGGCCGGTTTCAACACGGTCGACATCTCGACGATGGCGCCTGTGTCGATCGGTGTCGTCTTGATTCTCATGTACGTCGGTGCAGGGGCCGCTTCCACCGGGTCCGGGATTAAAGTGACGACCGTGGCTGTCATTTTGGCGGATATGTGGGCGTTCATCGTCGGTAAAAAGGAGACGGTCATCTTGGAGCGGACGATTGACGCGTTCCAAATCAAAAAAGCGTATATGGTGGCCATCACCAGTTTCATCTTTATTTTATTGATTACCGCACTGACCATCTTGACGAACGGCCACATTTCGGCGACCGCGCTCCTATTCGAGACGGTCTCGGCGTTCGGCACGGTCGGGTTATCGCTTGGAATCACGGCAGAACTGAACGATGCCGGAAAAAGCTTTATCATGTTCATGATGTTGCTCGGCCGCGTCGGCTCGTTGACGATTCTATTCACGGTCGCGAGACAAATGGACCGGAAGATTCGCTATCCAAAAGAGAAGTTGTTAATCGGATGACACACAAAAAGCCCTGTTCAGGGCTTTTTGTGTGTCTCGTAATAGGCGACGACTTTCGGCAAGTAGTCTTTCAAGTCAGGACAGACGATGTCCGTCCCGCTCAGTGCCCGCAACGTCTGGGTCGTATCGAAATGGACTTGATGTTTGAAATAGGCGAGTAGTTCGCGCGGAACGCCGTAACGTTCCGACAGATGCAGCGCCGAGAATCCGGTCTCCGCGACTGCGTGTGGAATCGTCCCGCGTGGAGGACGACCGAACATCTCTTCATGAATCATCCGGTACACTTCGCGTGCGCCGTGCGGGAACGGGTCCGTCAAATGGAACGTCCGTTTTAAACCGACCGGGGCGTGGGCGAGATAAGCGGTCGCCTCGACGACATAATCATACGGGACGAGGTTCACTTCGATATTCTGTCGTCCAATGTAAGGCAGCGGGGCGGCTTGGCGGAGTTGGTCCATCAGCTTCAAGACGAAGTAGACCCCGTCAAACTTTTTCGTCTCGCCGGTCTCGCTATGGCCGATGACGATGCCGGGACGGATGATGGTCACCGGCATCGAACCGAGCTCCCGCGAGACGATGGCCTCGGCTTCATACTTCGTCGCCTCGTAATGATTTTTAAAGCGGACACGGTGCCATAACTCGTTCTCATAAACGGTTCCTTGACGGCGTCCGGACACATAGGCGGTGCTGAAGTAGACGTATCGTTTCAAGTGCGGGGCCCGTTTCGCGAGCGAGGTGATGTGTTTCGTCCCAAGCAGATTGATGCGATACCCGACATCATAAGGGATGCTCAAGTCGTACGCAGCGGCCAAGTGAAACACGTAATTCACTTCACGTTCGATGACCGAGCGCATGATCGGGTCGAGCACGACTTCAGGCAGCGTGATATCGGCCTCGACGAGCACGAGTTGGTCATCTCGTAACGATGTCGCTTCCAACAGCTCCTGTTTTAAAGCGAGTGCCCCGGAACGTTCGGTCGGGAGGTGGAGCGCGTAAATCGTTCCGATTTGATTCGGCAAGGTTGCGAGGTGCGTGATCATCTTTCCGGCTAAAAAGCCGGGGAAACCGGTGAAAGCGTAATGGTTCATAATGTCTCCTCCGCTAAGTCCAACGTGAACGTGAATGTCGAGCCGACGCCGACGCTCGACTCGACCTCGATACTACCGCCGTGTGATTCGATGATTTCCTTACAAATTGACAGCCCAAGACCCGTCCCGCCAATTTGACGTGTGTCCGAGTTGTCGACGCGATAAAACTTTTTGAATAACTCTTCGAACGCATGCTCGGGAATCCCGATGCCGAAGTCTTGAATGGAGACGTGGGCTTGGTTACGTTCATGGCGGACCCGTACCTCGACTTCGTGGTGATGAGGCGAGTACTTGATCGCGTTCGAGAGCAGGTTGATGATGACTTGCTCGATGCGGTCTTTGTCGGCGATGAGGTGAAGCGATTCATCGGCGTCATCGAAATGAATCGAGTGATTGCTCGTCTCGCGGAAGCGTTCGACAACATCGCGGACGAGTTCGTTCAAGATGAAGTGGTCTTTTTTATACTCTTGATTGCCGTCTTCCATTCGTTGAATATCGAGAAAATCGTTCAACAGGTCGGTCAGACGCTTCGCTTCCTTCGCCATCGTCTTTAAGTAGCGCTCACGCTTTTCGGGGTTCAAGTCGCGAGTGAGCATCAATTCGATATATCCCGACAGTGACGAGAGCGGGGTTCTCAGTTCGTGGGACACGGTGCTGACCAATTCGTTTTTGATTTGGTCCATCCGTTCTTCTTCGGTCCGGTTGCGAAAAACAAACAAGAACCCACTGTCCATTCCGATTTGGCGTTTCGTATCCATACCAGTCCCATACATCTCGTAATATTGCTCGTCCCGATCATTCGGTTGCGGAATCGAGAAGCGCATTGACACTTCTCGCGCCGATCCGTCGAGCAACAAATCGATTTTTTTCAACATCTCGGTGCGGTCACGCGCGCGGAATGTCGTCAGGAGCGGAATTCGCTCTTGCATCTTGTTCGGGGCGATACCCGGCAAATCGAGCAGACGACGGGCGTGCACGTTCATGAAGAGGACGCTGCCGTTCGATTCGGTCAAGACGAACGCTTCATTGGACGCCTGTAAAATCGATTGGATGATATCCCGTTGCCGGGCGATGGCGTTCTTCTCCCGCTCGAGCATGCGCTCGACTTTCTTTCGGTCGCTGATGTCGCGCATGACGGCGACACGAAGCGTCTGACCTTGGAACGTCACTTCTTTCGGGTACACTTCCATCTCGAGGAACGTCCCGTCCTCACGACGGCCGATGACCTCATACGGTGTCTGGATATGATTGCGAATGCGGCGCAACACATCGGCCCGGTAGCCTTCGGCGATGAACTCGATCGTTTGACGGCCGACCATCTGTTCGGCCGGGATGCGAAAAATCGTTTCGGCCGCCTTGTTCGCGTCTAAAATCGTCCCGCCTTCATGGAATAGCACAGCTTCGATGACTGATTCGGCAAACATGCGATAGCGTTGTTCTTTATGAAGCAATTCGCCTTTCAAGGCAATCTCAGGACTGACATCGAACACGAAAAAGAAAAAGCCGATGACGCGTGCCTGCTCATAGACAGGGTGCATGAACAGTTTTCCGACGAAATGGGTCCGGTCTTTTCGTTGGAACTTCCATTCACGGTCGCCTCGGTCTAACGCCACACGAAGCATCTGTTCGAATGACAAGAGCCGCTCCGTTTCGTCTTGATAGTGGGTCCGCTTCTCGCTCAGTTCTCTTGACTCGAACAGACCGAATGGGGTCATTTCATAGAGTACTTCGTGCGGCGCATATCCGAACAGTTCGGTCGCGCCTTTATTGAAGCGATTGATCAACAGATTGGCATCGGTCATGATCATCGCCATATCAAGCTCCGTGTGCATCATGGCTTCGAACGCGTTATGTTGTACCGTCACCCGTGTATCGAGCGGGAGCGGCTCGATTGAGAGGATGTAGACGTCACCATTGGGGATGGCGTGAATCCGGATCGTCGGCATCTCATACGTCCAAGATAGTCCTTGCTCCATCCGTCGTGACAGCTCCATCGTGATCGGTGACTGGTTGACCATATGAAAAATGTTTGATCGCGTTTGTAAGTCTTCAGGGAATTGCTCTAAAAACGGACGGTTTGCTTGGACGATTGTCCCATCCGTCGTGATTAACGCTACACCGTAAGGTAAGGCGTGTAGCAGTTCGCTTTGGAGATGTCCTCGGTTCTCCATTAACGATGATCCCTCCTTCTCTATATCAAACGGGTACATCTTCAATACATTCGACAGCTCCCCCTTTGTTTTCCTGCCTTCAAACGGTAAAGTGAAGATAAGAACACATAGAGAGGGCGATGGACGTGAAAGGAATGGGGCTCAGCTTAATGATTGCCCTCGGGTTATGGTGGTGGGATGCACCGATTTGGAGCATCATCGCTTGCGTGGCAGTCGGCCTGCTTTGGCTCATTTGGCGGATGCGTCTCTCGACGATCCACCGCATCGACCGGATGGACGGCCGAGAATTTGAACTATTTTTAGAGGAAGTGTTCACCGCGCTCGGGTATACCGTGACGGTGACCCCGGCGTCACGTGATTTCGGGGCGGATTTGCTCCTTGAAGCAGAAGATGGATGGTCGATCGCGGTCCAAGCGAAACGCTATGAAAAGGCGGTCGGACTCGAAGCCGTCCAGCAAGTCGCGGCGTCTGTTCCATACTATGGCGTGAACGAGGGCTGGGTCGTGACGAACTCATCGTATACCGATAGTGCGTACGAATTGGCGGAACCGAATCAAGTTCGTCTGATTGCAAGAATGGAGCTCGAACAGTTGCTAAAAGAGGCCGGTTTTAAGCGATAAAATCAGGCGTGTTCACAACTTTGACAGAATGGCGGATTGTGTCGAAGAAAAAGGGGTTGTCTTTTTCATCAATCGATGCAATAATCATCTTCGTCATATGAAATATGTAGTCGCTGAAACGAGGAAAGGCGGCTAGCAGTACCAATTTGGGGGTTTCATAGAAAGACCAACCAAACACACACAAATCCAAGGTTGGAACGTATTAGGAGGAAAAGCGGTGCGCAAATTAATTTATGTAAAAGGTTGTGTCTTTACGCAAGGCGAAGCAACCATTTATGACGAGACAAATGATGCGATCGGATCTGTTCACCGCGACGCGGAGGGCAGTGTTCAAGTGCACAACTTGTCAGGCCGTCAAATCGCTCACGGGAAGTACATCCCGAACTGTCAAAAGTGGGTCGTCATGAACCACGACGGGCAGGCGATTGGTCAGTTGAAGGACAAATTCTCGTTATTCGGGAAAAAGTGTGAGTACAACGTCTATGAACGCGGACTCTATACGATTCAATACGATGTCGAGCGCTATAAGTTCAGCGTTCGAGACAAAGCAGGCAAGCTTGTGGCGGAACTCCGCAAACAAGAGGATGACTGCTTCTGCTTGACGAAAGAGGCCGACCAACTCTCGATGTTCGAGTTGTTGTCTGTCCTTAAAACGTTGACAGTAAAATCACGGATGCCCATCGCGGTATCGGTGTGACCAATATGACGAACACCAGTCACGGCGACTGGTGTTTTTTTATGAAAAAAAGCTCCATTCGACGTGGTCAAATGAAGCGGTTCAAATAATGTTTGGCCTCGATCTCGAGGGTCGTCACGCGGTGCGCGTATAAACAGAGTTTAAGGACGTGCAAGATGTTCGGGTGAGTATAGCCCATCTTCTCGATTGAACGCTTCGCACGGGTGTCGAGGAGCTCGATCGGGCTCGTCGACTTGGCGTACTCGGCGTAGAGACGATAAAAGTCGATCGGTGAGATGAGGTCGTCTTCATCACGGTCAGGGTTGTTGAAGATGAGCGCCAGGAGCGAACTCGTCTCTTCTAGCGAGAACAAGTGCTTCAAATCATCGAGTAAATAAATGATGGCCGCTTGTTGGAGCGAGTACTTTTTACCGACCCGGGGCACTCCGATGATTTTCCGGACCTCTCGTTTCGTCCAGTTTTGGATCGTGGTGGCGGATAAGTGTTCCCCCGTCAACGTGTTCGCCAAAGCAACGATTTGATTGATCGACAATCCGTTCTTTTCAATATGAAACAAATGAATTTTGCGAAGTTCTTTCGGGAAATGCTCACGCACGTCCTCTGGGAAGAGAGAGATGGCCCGGTCTACGTCGCCAACCCGCATATAATGAAGGCAATCAGCCAAAGTTTGAATCGAAATTGCGTCGCGCATACAGGCATCCTTTCTATAGCCACCTACGTCCGTTGGCTATACAGTCATTTGACCTCATTCTACCAAATGTTTGAAAAGGAAGCTAGGCTATCGCCTGATTAAGGTATAATGGAAACGTATAAAAAAATGTAGATAAAGGTGGTCCAACGATGAATGAATGGGTCAGTTCCATCCTGTCCATCGTCATTGTCCTGGTGTTTCTCGTCGGTCTTGAACAGATTGGCAAACGCCTCGGCTGGACGGATGAGACAATTCGAAAGAGTGTACATATCGCGGTCGGCCATTGGTCGCTGCTTGCAGTCTGGTTAATGGAGACTTGGTACGTCGCAGCCGTCCCGCTCGTCTTCTTCACGTTTGCGAACGCATTGCTTCTTTATAAGAGTCCGTCACCGGTCCACCAGACGGAGCGCAAATCACTCGGTACCGTCTATTATCCGATCGCCTTGCTCGTCATCCTGTACTTTTTCTTCGAATCGGAGCCGCTCGCTTTTTTGGCCGGATCGCTCGTTTTGGCGTGGGGAGATGGGTTGGCCGCTCTGATTGGACGTAAATATGGTACAGTGACGTACGACTTATACGGACAGAAACGCTCGTTTCAAGGGAGCATGGCCATGTTCCTCAGTTCGTACGCTGTCCTCTTTTTATTGTTTTTGTGGGATGATGTTCCACTTTGGCAAGTGGTAACATATGGATTCATCATTTCCATTATCGCTACGTTGACAGAAGCGATTTCGTATCGGGACTGGGATAATTTCACAATTCCTATCGTGGTGGCAGTAGCTACATCATTATTGCTATAAACTAATTGCTTCATTGTAAAGAAAACGTTGCTTGTCACCCCTGTCAAAGATTTGTATACTGTGTTTCGTACTGAAATCATTCAGTGACGTGTTTGCCTCTCTCTTGACAAACCGAGGCATGCTTAAAATAGAACGTAAAGGATTGAGGCAACGCATGAGCTTTTTAGACCAACTACTTACTATCATTCCGGCCGATCGCGTCAACCAAGACGAACCACTGTCGGCACACACGTATACAAAATTAGGCGGGAAGGCCGATTATTTCGTGGCCCCGCACACGTACGAGGAAGTACAAGCCGTGCTTGAACTTGCTCATCGCGAGAGCGTCCCGTTCATGATTCTCGGGTTTGGATCAAACTTGATTGTCCGTGACGGCGGCCTTCGCGGAATCGTCTTGAACTTGAACGAGTTGAAAACGATTCGTCGCGATGGGAATCAATTGATCGCCCAAGCCGGCGCGGCCATCATCGATGTGTCACGCCAAGCGCTCACCGAGGAACTATCAGGCTTAGAATTCGCCTGTGGCATCCCGGGGACGGTCGGTGGCGCAGTCTACATGAACGCAGGCGCCTACGGTGGAGAGACGAAAGACGTCATCGCGAGCGCGGTCGTCTTGTCACCAGAAGGCGAACTCATGACGCTCACGAAAGAAGAGCTCGACCTCGATTATCGGACGAGCCGAGTTTCTAAAGACGGGCTGATTGTCCTCGAAGCGACGTTCGAACTCGAGCCGCTCGGCTATGAGGCGATCAAAGAAGTGATGGATGACTTGACGCACAAGCGCGAGTCGAAACAACCGCTTGAATACCCATCGTGTGGTAGCGTCTTTAAACGACCGCCTGGTTACTTTGCCGGTAAATTGATTCAAGACTGCGGCCTACAAGGGAAGCGGATTGGCGGGGCGGAGGTCTCGCTCAAGCACGCCGGATTCATCGTCAATATCGATGAAGCGACGGCGACTGAATATATCTCGCTCATCCGTCACGTCCAAGCGACGGTGAAGGCGAAGTTCGAGATTGAGCTTGAACCAGAAGTCAAAATCATTGGTGAGGATATCGCCGTCGAAAACGCATAAGCACGAAAACGCTCGAACCAACCGGTTCGAGCGTTTTTTGATGATGTGACGACATAAAAACCGACAGAATAGTTCTGTCGGTTTGGTCCTTACGCTTGTAATTGTTTTGTGACCGCTTCAGCAGGCGCCACGAACGTGTAGCCGAGGTCACGCGCGACAGCCTCATACGTGACTGTCCCGTCGATGACGTTCAAGCCTTTGAGTAACGCCGCGTTTTCACGAAGCGCCGGGAAAATCCCTTTTTGAGCGCACTCGACGATATACGGCATCGTGGCGTTCGTCAAACCGAGTGTCGACGTGCGTGGGACGGCACCAGGCATGTTGGCGACGGCATAATGTTGCACGCCATAGCGCTCATACGTCGGTGCGTCATGCGTCGTGATGTGATCGATCGTTTCGCAGATTCCGCCTTGGTCGATGGCGACATCGACGATGACCGATCCTGGTGACATCTGTTGGACCATTTCTTTCGTGACGAGTTTTGGTGCTTTCGCGCCCGGGATGAGCACGGCCCCGATGACGAGGTCACTGTCAGCCACTTGTTTGGCGATATTGTAGCTGTTTGAGATCAGCGTGTTAATCGTGTTACCGAATTGGTCGTCGATTTGGCGCAGGCGGGCTGGACTGATGTCCATGATCGTGACGTTGGCACCGAGACCGATAGCGATGCGGGCTGCGTTCATCCCGACGACACCGCCCCCGATGACGGTGACGTTCGCACGCGGTACGCCAGGCAAGCCAGACAAGAGAATCCCTTTTCCGCCGTGCGGTTTTTCAAGGATTTGGGCCCCGATTTGAGCGGCCATCCGTCCAGCCACTTCGCTCATCGGTGTGAGGAGCGGCAACGTGCGGTCGATTTCAACCGTCTCGTAAGCGATCGCCGTCACGCCTGAATCGACGAGTGCTTTCGTGAGTTCTGGTTCGGCTGCCAAGTGCAAGTAGGTGAAGAGCGTCAAGTCCGGACGGAAATAACGATATTCAGACGGTTGCGGTTCTTTTACTTTCAACGCTAATTCGACGTTTCCCCAAACGTCTGCGGCTGTGTCGACGATTGTCGCCCCTGCATCGACATACTCCATGTTCGTGAAGCCGCTCCCGACACCGGCTTCCGTCTCGACGAGAACCTCGTGTCCAAGCTCAGTTAATACGGCTGCACCCATCGGCGTCAAGGCGACGCGGTTTTCATTGTTTTTGATTTCTTTCAATACCCCGATTTTCATGTAAAGTTCCCCTTTCTCTCTACTGATACAATTTGTTCACACCTCTAGTATAGCCCCATCCGAAAACGCTGTCTTTAGCATGGATTCTAAAAATGACAATGCCCACTTTGTGAAAAATCACAAAGCAGGCATCAATCATCTTGTCGGTATTGGCCTGCCTTGATGGCGAGGTAAACAGCGGCTCGTTCGGGCAGTGAGACTTGCGTAATATTCGTCAGTTCCTCGATGCGGCGAATCCGATAGAGCACGGTATTCGGGTGGATGTGAAGATGGGCGGCGACGCGTTTGACGTTCCCATCAAAATAGAAATACCACTCGAGCGTCGTGACGAGCTCGGTATGATGGGCGACATCATATGCCTGCAAACGCTCGATGGTCGGATGCGTTTCGAGCCGAAGCCCGATTCGGCGAGCGAGATCTGGGACGAGCTGATAAATCCCGATTTGTTCGAACGTGTGCGTCGCGGCAAGCTCATAGGGGAACTTCCGACGAAGCGACGTGACCTGTCGTGCTTCTTCCATCGCGGCATACAGCATGTCGCTCTCAAAGAAACGACGGCTGACGCCTAAACGTGGATCGACTTCCGTGAATTTCTCTCGGAGCTGTGTCTCGAAGCGATTGGCCCACTGCAAAAGTGCCGTCTCTTCCTCGGCTAACTCCGATTTCATATAATGCCAGACGAGTAGCTGTTGACCATCGATGGCGTGCAACACGACCTCGATCGCTTGTTGGGTCGCGAGAACATAAAACAATCGCTCCGCCAGCTGTGGGGTGATCGGTTGGCCGCACTCGATGATGGTGAGTCGGCTGGCGACAGCAATCGGGGCGAGTTCGTTCAAACGATCGCGATGAGCGGGCGACAAATTGGGGCTGGCCAACACCTCTAAAAAGAAACGCTCGAGCTCGGCATCGATGCGCCGCTCATGCATGGCGATGGTCATGAGCAATTTTTTAGCGATGCTCGCGCCTTCTTTTAACACAGTGAGCTCTTGTTCCGAGAACGGGGTCGTTCGGGCCAGGCTCCAAATATAACCGAGCACATCGTCCTGTTGTTTGATAACGACAGCGGCACGTTCGCCTAAACCGACAGCCACCCGGGCTGGGATGACGACCGGTTCGTCTCGGTCGATCACTTCTTGCAGGATTCCACTTTCCCATAAGTCCTCGATGACCGCTTCCGGCACACGACGGCCGATGATGGTCGCGATGCGGGCCGGGTCGGTCGAGTCGGGGTGGGTGCTGTAGGCGAGCAACTGGTGGTGGCGATTTTCAATCGTGATTGGGGCCCGAATCGCTTGTCCGATTGCTTCGGCGAGTGTATCGAGCGATTCATAAGATTTCTGCAAAAAAGGCATGTCGATTCCTCCTCTCTCTCACTATACCGTCTCTGTTGTGAAAGTTCACAAAAAGATGGAAGTGTTTTGAGAAGAAGGGGCGACATGCCTCTAAAATTCAGCTTAAATCGGGAAAAACAATCCGATGACGAGACCGAGCAGGGCACCGACGATGACTTGGAACGGGGTGTGACCGACCAACTCATTTAAAATCGGTGTCTCATGTTTGATGCCTTTGAAATAGTCGTTCAACAAACGGGCTTGGAACCCGACCGCTTGCCGGACACCGGTCGCATCGTACATGACGATCGTCGCGAAAATCAGGGCGAGCGCGAACATGCTGGAGTCGAGCCCTTCGATACGCCCGATCACGGTCGTCAATGCGACGACGGTCGAGGAGTGGGAACTTGGCATCCCACCTGAGGCAAACATGATTTCAAGTTCAAAATCTCGTGTTTTAATGAGTTCGGTTACGAGCTTGGCCGCTTGGGCGATGAACCACGCGAGCAAGGCGGCGAGTAAAGGTTCGTTAAAGAGCAATCGATTCACTTCCTGTCTGACAATGGTATCTACACTATACCCGATTCTTTCAGGCACTAGACGTAAAGTTTTTGTCAAAAAAAGCACCTCGAGCATAGGCTCGAAGTGCTTCTCGGTCGATTTTTGTTACCCGACGACGCCTTCAGTCTCCTGAAGTTTGTCCGCGATATTCTCGATGATATAGCGGTTACGTGGATGCTCCTGGCACTCTTTCGAGCATGAACGCATTTGTTTCGGTTCACACTCTTCACAACAGAAGTGTTGAGCATTACACACCGGGTTGGCACAATTAACGTAACGGACCGTCTTCGTCCCACAGTGCATGCACTCGGAAACAACCGACGGATTGACCGTGTTGACTGGGACGTTGATGCGCTCGTCAAAGACGTAGAGCTCGCCTTCCCAATTTTCGCCTTTCGTGGCGTCGTCTTTGCCGTACATGGCGACGCCGCCTTTTAGGTGGAAAATGTTGTCGTGACCTTGGTCACGCATATATGCGGTAAATTTCTCGCAACGGACGCCTCCGGTACAGTACGTGAGTAAGGTTTTCCCTTCGTAGAGGTCCTTGTTCTCTTCGAGCCAATCTGGCATGTAACGAGAAGCCTCTACGTCGATTTTGATCGCATTTTTAAAGTGACCAAGATCGTACTCGTAGTTGTTACGAACATCGAGGATGACGACATCGTCGCGATTCATCATCTCTTTCCATTCTGCCGGTTCGAGGTACGCACCGTGCTGTTTAGGAACGTCGAACTCACCATCAAAGCGCCACGTCACAAGCTCTTTCTTATGACGGACAAAGATTTTTTTGAACGCATGCTCTTCGACTTCATCGATTTTGAACTCGATATCGCTGAAAAGCGGGTTCGCTTTCAAGTCGTTCATGTATTGCTCGGTCTGTTCCCAAGTCCCAGAGCACGTTCCGTTGATTCCTTCGGAAGAAATCAAGATCCGTCCTTTGATGCCAAGGTCCTTACAATACTTGAGGTGCTCTTGTGTGAGCGTTTCTGGGTCTTCGATGTTGACGTACTTATAGTACAGCAAGACCCGCATTGGTTTTGTTTCCATGTTATTACTCCCCTGTGTTCAGTTTTTTGCAGGAAAACGAACGTTGGGTTGTGTCGTTCGACGAGCGGACTTGCCTGCAACCACAAGTCCATATTATATGATAGATATCACAGCGAAATTTCGCAAATACTTTTTATTTTTTTTACTGGCGTGCAGGGGGATGCGTCTTCCTGAGCGAAATCGGGTAAAAGGTATTAATGAAAGTCGAAGGTGGAAACTGATATGCTCACATCACTCCAACAATGGATTATCCAACTGATTGAATGGCTGCAAGAGCTTCCGGGAGGCCCATGGGCAGGACTAGGGGCGCCGTTCCTTGAGGCGATCTTTCCATTTCTTCCGCTCGTCCTCATCATTTCGGCGAACGCGGCCACGTATGGGTTCTTGCTCGGGACGTTATTGTCTTGGGTCGGTAGTTTACTAGGGACGATTCTTGTCTTTACAGCCGTCCGTTACGTATTCCGTAAACCGATGACACGGTGGCTCGAAAAACATAAACAAGGGGTATATTGGCTGGAACGCATCAACCATATGAGCCCGATCTCGCTTGGGTTTTTATATTCGCTCCCGTTCATCCCGGTCAGTTTGATCACATACTTACTTGCCCTCATTCAAATGCCGCTTCGGACATTCATCATGGCGGCGGGGTTCGGGAAACTGCTTGTCGTCTTGATTTTTTCGGTCATTGGTGACCAGTGGGAAGAGTTTATTCAAAGTCCGTTCCGCTTATCGATGCTTGGACTGTTACTGTTTGTTCTTTGGGCGATCAGCCGTGGCCTCGAGGAATTGCTCAAGCGGCGCGCCTTCAAAAAACGCAACGAACAACTTCAACGTGAACGTGAAACGAAACGTCAAACGACCCTTCGAAGCTAGTGCTTCAAAGGGTCGTTTTGGTCAGGCGCGCTTTTTGAAACGCGGGAAGTTAAAGACGATGGCCAGCCCTCCGCAAATGAAGAGCAGGAATGGATAGAACATATACGGGACGAGCGCTGGTGACGCCGTATTCGTCAATTCGGCGGCGATGAGCAGCTGTGCCCCATAAGGCAACAGGCCTTGGACGCCACACGAGAAGATGTCGAGCACACTCGCTGATTTCTTTCGCTCGATGTCATACGTGTCGGCGATATTGGCGGCGAGCGGACCGGCCACGAGAATCGAGATCGTGTTGTTCGCCGTCGCAACGTTCGTCGCGCTGACGAGCCCGGCGATGCTCCATTCGGCACCGGCACGTTTTTGAATCCGCGACGTGAGCGCGTCACGCAAGTAAGTGAGCCCGCCGTTATGCGAGATGAGTCCGACGAGTCCGCCCATGAGGAGCGTCAAGAGCGAAATCTCGGCCATACCCATCATCCCGTCTGCCATAGCCGTGACGTATGAAGTGACAGCCAAACTCCCATCGATCAAACCGATGATGCCGGTCAAGGCAATCCCGCCAAGCAAAACGAGAATGACGTTCAACCCGGTCAAGGCGAGAGCGATGACGGCGAGGTATGGAATGAGTTTATACCATTCGAACGCGGCTGCATCGACAGTCGATTCTCCACTCGATAACACCGATAAGAGGACGATTGTGATAAGGGCGGCCGGGAGGACAATCCAAAAGTTGGTTCGGAATTTGTCACGCATATTGGTACGCTGGGTCCGGACGGCAGCGATTGTCGTGTCCGAGATGAACGACAAGTTGTCCCCGAACATGGCACCACCGACGACGGCAGCCGCCGCGATGGCGATATTGACGACACTTTCTTCGTGGATACCGAGCGCGATCGGGGCGAGGGCGGCAATCGTGCCCGTCGACGTTCCCATCGCCATCGAGATGAAAGCCGCGATGACGAATAAACCGCTCAGTAGAAGCGAGGACGGTAAAAATGTCAGCGCCGCATTGACGGTCGCGTCGATTGCGCCGATTGCTTCGGCGACACTCGAGAACACTCCGGCGAGCAAGAAGATGAAGACCATGATCAAAATGCCGGGGTTCCCCGCACCTTGGGCGACACGCTCGACCGTCTGAGTGACGCTGCCTTTCGTCATCATCGCCGCGACGATGACCGCGATCAACGCCGCGATCAGGACCGGGAATTTATAAAAGTCGTTATAGTAGATGCCTGCCCCGATAAAGAAGACGAGGAAGACGAGCAAAGGCAATAGTGCCCATTTGTTAGCTGTCGGTTGTTCCAATCGATTCACCTCATTCATAAAATAAAAAGAGAGCCTTCTGAAAAAAGGCTCTCTCTACAAGAAAACACTTTTTTCATCTTTCGAGCAGACTGCTCGCTGGATTTGGCACAGGTTACCCGCTGCCGAGACGTCACTGGGCCAGTCCCTCAGTCTCTCTTGATAAAAAAGTTGTGATATTTAATTATAAGACACGTTCCCTAACGTACCTGTTTCAAATCCGCTTGTCAATAGCAAACCCCCACGCGGTGAACGTGGGGGTGAGTCAGGTCGTTAAGAAATTGTAATGGGCGACGCGGTTGCGTCCGGCGTACTTCCCGCCGACGTAGAGGGCCCGGTCAGCGTTACGGATCGTATCGTCGAGGCGTTTGTCACCGAACGCCTGAATCGTGTCGACACCGATCGAAGCGGTGACGGGGATATCGATTCCGTCGACGTGGAACGGTTTGTTCTCGATTTGTTGCCGGATCCGTTCGGCGATCTCGATTGCCTGTTCGACATCGCAACGATTCAATAGCAAGATGAACTCTTCACCGCCGTAACGGGCGGCAAAATCTTCGGTGCGGAGTGCCTGGCGAATCCGCCGTCCAAACTCTTGGAGCACACTGTCCCCGACTTGATGTCCGTGCACATCGTTGATTTTTTTGAAAAAGTCGATGTCGAGCATCGCGACCGAAATCGGATACATCGAACCGTCCGAGATTTGTTGAATCCCGTATTCGTAAAACGCGCGTGCATTCGCGAGCAGCGTCAAGCTGTCGGTCCGACTTTCCGTGTAAAGACGGTCGCGCTCATGGCAACGGCTGATCGTCCGGTTGAACGACTTGAGAAGTTTGACGATTTCACGTTGGATGGTCGGGGGATACCCATAGACGTGTTCACCCGTCATGACGAGCCACGTGCGAATCCCTTCGATCTCCTCGGACCGAACCGAGATGAAACTATGATAGTCGTCGTCAAATTCGTTCGACAGTGGTGCGTCCCATTCGAAGCGCATCTCATATTCGACCGAGGCTTCGTTCGGATAAGCGTGATCGAGCAAATCGAACACGATGTGACGGTCAATCGGCTGACGCGTCTTCAAATCAAAGTACAGGGTACGGTCGAACAGTTTAAACTCGACGAACCCTTCGTCATAGTGATTGAGCCGCTCACATTGACTGAGAAACACTTCGATGGCTTGCGCCTCGCTCTGCGATAACGACACGGCTTCTTTTGCCTCATCATACTGTTCAATCAACGATTTAAAGGCGTCTTGCCGGCCTTTTTGGATGATGAGCCGCTTGATGAAGAACGTCAACGCGGCAGCGATGCTACTGACGACTAGTAAATTCGTCTCCCGGAACAACGAGGCCGCCAAAATGAAGACGAGACTGACGATATACGTATAAAACGCGATGCTCAGAAAATCGCGGACCGGGATGTCGACGCGGAACCACCAACCGACTTGATACTTTTGCACGACCGTGTTCAAGATGATGGCCAGAATCAAACCGGCGAGCGGCAGGAACGAGTCTTGAGAATAGAAGCCGAGACCGGTCACACCACCAAGCGCCAAGTAAACACCGGCTGGGATGGCAATCTCCAAGAAAGACGTGATGGCGTTCCAAGGATACGTGAAGCGGAAGCGTCGAAGCGCGACGCGCGGTTTCAAGTTGACGAACTGGAAGACGAGGAGACCAATCTGATTGACGAAAAGCGCCGTCTCGAAATCAAAAAACAAGAAAATGATGAGGACGATACTTTCCGAAAACGTGAAGTAGACGCCTTTCCGTTCGATGGAGTCCATTTGAAAAATGATGACAAGGAGCGCGATCAAGATGAACGGCAACGGCTCGATGGCGGGTATGTTCAATACGCCTGTGGCGAACAAGGTGATTGTCGATATGAGTAAAACACTCCATATGCTCCAACCAAGGACGGACATCTTGCGAAAATGGTTCATGGTTCCCTCCTATGTGGGAAAATTCGATATGTATGGTAGGAGATTCGGCACAATCATGCCCGAGTCCTGCCTATTCATCATAATGGCGGAATTCTAGCATTGAGTCTATATGAAATATCCTCTATAATGAAATTGCTTTTCAACCACATAGACGAAAGTCGATGAAAAAGAGAGTAACGATCGTTCCGTCAACAAAGCGACCTAGGGATTGGTGAGAGCCTAGGCTGACAAACATCGCGAAACGCACTTTTGAGATGCTGCCCGAACCTTAGTAGGCGTAGCCGGGGGACCCCCGTTATCACCGATAAAGCGGTCTGCGTCAAGCAGGCAAGAAGAGTGGTACCGCGGGCCATCCCGTCTCTTTGCATCTGTGCAAAGGGCGTTTTTTTTATGAAAATTTTATAAGGAGGAATTGTAATGAGTTATGAACGCAAATATGCGGAAGCCTTGTCCCGTGTCATCGGGGACGAGTTGACGCTTGACCAAATTGAAGCTCTAATTGAAAAACCAAAACATGAGGCACACGGGGACCTTGCTTTCCCTTGCTTCCAACTCGCGAAAGCCTACCGGAAAGCGCCGGTCATGATCGCGACTGATATCGCGAACGATTTGAACGATGAATTGTTCACAAAAGTCGAGGCGGCTGGACCATACGTGAACGTCTTCTTGAGCCGTGACGTCGTGTCACAAGAAATCATCAACATGGTGCTCGACGAAAAAGCGGACTATGCGACGCACGCAACCCGCAACGAGACAATCGTGACCGACTTCTCGTCACCGAACATCGCCAAACCGTTCTCGATGGGACACCTCCGTTCAACGGTAATCGGGAACGCCATTAACCAGATCGCCCGTAAAAACGGCTACGACGTCGTTGGGGTCAACCACCTTGGGGACTGGGGGACACAGTTTGGAAAACTGATGGTCGCCTATAAAAAATGGGGCAACGAGGAAGCGGTACGTGAGCATCCGATTGCCGAATTGTTGAAGCTTTACGTTCACTTCCATGAAGAGGCGAAGACGCAACCGGAACTTGAGGACGAAGGCCGTGCTTGGTTCAAGAAACTTGAAGATGGCAACGAAGAAGCGACAGAGCTATGGACGTGGTTCCGTGACGAGTCGCTCAAAGAGTTCCAAAAAGTATACGACTTGCTCGGCGTCGAGTTCGACAGCTTCCACGGGGAGGCGTTCTACAACGACAAGATGGACCGCATCGTCGCCATGCTCGAAAAGAAGAACCTTCTCGTCGAAAGTGAAGGGGCGATGGTCGTCTCACTCGAAGACGAGAACTTGCCGCCATGCTTGATTAAAAAGAAAGATGGCGCGACGCTTTATGCGACACGTGACTTGGCAGCGGCCGTTTATCGTCATGAGACGTATAACTTCGTCCAAGCGAACTACGTCGTCGGCGGCGAACAGGCGCTTCACTTCAAGCAGTTGTTCTCGGTCCTCCGTAAACTCGGCTACGACTTCGTCGATGGCATGCACCACGTGCCGTTCGGTTTGATTTTGCAAGAAGGGAAAAAGATGTCGACACGTAAAGGTCGCATCGTCCTGCTCGAAGAAGTGCTGAAAGAAGCAATCGAGAAAGCTCAAGGCAACATCGCCCAGAAGAACCCAGAACTTGCGAACGCGGACGATGTGGCACGTATGGTCGGTGTCGGCGCGGTCATCTTCCACGACTTGAAGAACGAGCGCATCAACAACATCGAGTTCGACCTCGACAGCATGCTCAAGTTTGAAGGCGAGACAGGCCCGTACGTGCAGTACACGAACGCGCGTGCGAACTCGCTCCTCCGTAAAGGCAACTACGACGGCTCGACATTCACGGGTGCGGATGACGACCACACGTGGGGCGTCGTGACGATGCTCAACGCGTTCCCACACGTGATCACACGTGCCCATGAGCGCCGTGAACCGTCTATCATCAGCCGTTACGTCCTCGACTTGGCGCAATCGTTCAACAAGTATTACGGCCATGTCCGTGTACTCGAAGAAGATGCTGGTAAACAGTCGCGTCTCGCCCTCGTCAAAGCGGTGACGATCGTATTGACAGAAGGACTCCGTTTGATCGGTGTTCAAGCTCCAGAAGAAATGTAAGCACAAACAAGGGACCCTTTTGAGGGGGTCCCTTTTCCTATGCCTTCATTCGTGTGACTGTCCGGGTTTTTGTATCGTACAAACACCATTCCCGGTCGAAGATGACGGCGCCGACGTTGATGACGTACCGTTTTTTCTTCAATGTGAACGGTTTCCCGATTTCCCAGGGAATCGAACGGCCTTTCCGGTAAATCCCCGGGATATGGCTGTGGCCGATAAAGACGAGCGGATACTTGCCTTTCTCGACGATCGGTTCCCAGTCCGGACTCCAGTTCACTTGATGGCCATGCAAGAACAACGCCTCATCGAGCGTCGTCTGTTCCGGTAATAATGAAATCCGCGTCTTAACTGGATGCGACACGACGAGCACCTCGTCAATCCGTTCTTCTTGATTGCCACGCAGGCTCGGGAACGTGAGCAGCGCCTCGTAATCCGGATCGTACGTCACGACGTCGGACACTTCGTGGAACCGTTCGTTCCGTCGCTTTTTGCCAATGTGGCATTCATATAAATCGCCGAGGCAGAGGATATGCTCTGTCTCACGCCGGACCGACTCGAGCACGGCTTTCAAATCATCAAACGAACCATGTGGGTCACTGATGATGGCGAGTTTCATCGGTAGTTTGTGAATTGGGCATCGACGGACAATTCGAGCTCACGGACGAGCTGCATGACGGCTTGAAGGTCATCGCGCGACTTGGCTGTCACACGGATTTGATCGTCTTGGATTTGCGACTTCACTTTCAATTTTGATTCTTTAATGGCGTTGTTGATTTTTTTCGCATCGTCTTTATCGATACCGCTCTTCAACTTGACGCGTTGACGGACGGTGCCACCGAGGGCGCGCTCGATTTTCTGGTAGTCAAGGTTTTTCGTCGGCACGCCGCGCTTGATCAATTTCGAGATCATGACGTCCTTCAATTGCTCGAGCTTGTAGTCGTCATCTGAGACGAGGACGAGGTCGCCGTTGTCGAGTGACATCTCACTCTTCGATCCTTTAAAGTCGTAACGGTTTAAAATTTCTTTCTCGGCGATTTGGATCGCGTTCTTCACTTCTTCGAGGTTCATTTCTGACACGATATCAAAAGAATTGTCTTTTGCCATGTTTCATCCATCCTTTACAAGGGTTTTGTTATAATGATAGCAGATTTGAAGTAGTGAAGGAGTGAAAGAGATGGAACATACTATCGATCAACAGACAAATGTAGATTTAGACCATATGGCGTATCACGGCAAAGACCTCGGGGTGACGTTTAAAGGTGATATCATCCGGGTGCGGGTCTGGTCGCCAGTCGCCGAAGAGATGACCGTAAAACTATACCGGACGCCGCGGGCACGAAAGTTCGAACGGATTGAGCTCGAACGGGCCGAGAAAGGGACGTGGGTCCTTGAACTCGACCGCGCTTCATTCGAAGGATATTTTTACGTGTTTGAAGCTACCGTCGAAGGCAAACGTGTCGAGTCGCTCGATCCGTATGCGAAAGTCGTCGGTGTCAATGGGAAGCGCGGGTGTCTGCTCGACCCGTCAGCGCTCAACCCGGACCATTGGGTCAAAGAACGTCCGCTCTTCCACTCTTCACAAGAGGCGGTCATTTATGAAGCGCACGTCCGTGATTTGACGAGCCATCCCGACAGCGGCGTCATGCATCGTGGCAAATTCCTTGGGATGACCGAGGTCGGCACGAAAACGCCGAACGGCTATCCGACCGCGCTCGACTATATCACCGCGCTCGGCGTCACGCACCTCCAACTCATGCCGTTCTTCGATTACGGTTCGGTGAACGAGTCGCGTGAGAGTGAGGCGAATTATAACTGGGGTTATGACCCGGTCCATTATTTCGCCGTCGAAGGTTCGTACGCCTCGTCTGCCGATGATCCGGCTGCTCGCATCATCGAGTTGAAGGCGATGATCCAGGCACTGCACGACCGTGGGATCCGTGTCATCATGGACGTCGTGTTCAACCATACGTATGACGCATTGACGACACCGCTCGGTCAGTTTGTGCCCGATTACTATTACCGCTTGAACGAGGATGGAACGCTCGCCGATGGCTCGGCGTGTGGGAACGATACGGCTTCAGAGCGCGCGATGATGCGGAAGTTGATCGTCGAATGTGTCTCATACTGGGCGAAAGAGTTCATGATCGATGGCTTCCGCTTCGATTTGATGGGGCTCCATGACGTCAAGACGATGAACCAAGTCCGGAAAGCACTCGATCGCATCGACCCATCGATTCTCGTCACCGGAGAAGGATGGGATCTCGACACGCCGCTCTCGGTCCGCAAGAAAGCGAACCAGCATAACGCCCATAAGATGCCACGTATCGCCCAGTTCAACGACGCGATTCGCGACGGCGTCCGTGGGGACGTGTTCATCGAGGACTTGCCAGGCTGGATCAGCGGTAACGCGGATATGACGGCGGACGTCAAGCGCGGCATTGCCGGCGCGGTGACAAGTCAGAGTTTTGCCGATGAACCGAACCAAGTCGTGAACTACGTTGAGTGTCATGACAATTTGACGCTTTGGGACAAGCTCGCCGTTACGAACCCGGACGATGACGAGACGACACGTCGTCGCCGGCATCGCCTCGCGACAACGATCGTCATGCTCGGTCAAGGCATCCCATTCTTGCATAGCGGTCAAGAGTTCTTCCGAACAAAAGATGGGGACGAGAACAGCTTCAACTCGGGTGAGGTCGTCAACCGTTTGGACTGGACACGGGCCGAGCAGGAGACACCGAGCGTCGAATACGTGAAAGGATTGATCAGTCTGCGGAAACAATATCCGTTGTTCCGTCTCGAGAACACGGAGCAGATTCGCAAACATTTGCGCTTCTTCGATGAAGAAGAAGGGGTGATCGCCTTTGAACTGAGTCGCCACGTCGAAGGGTATGTCGAACGTCACCTCGTCTACCATAACGGGCTCGAGGAAGCGGTCGAGGTGAAGCTGCCGGCCGGTAAGTTCGAGGTCCACGTTGAAGACCACACCGTCAATTTGACAGCGCCGCGACTCCTTGAAGAACGACATGTCACGGTGGCACCGCTCTCGACGCTCGTCGTGACGGAACGCCGCCCGGATTACAGCAAATATGCGGTCGCCGGCGGGGCTGCCCTTGCGATCCTTGGTCTCTGGTACGTCGCGAAAAAACGCAAGAACAAACAGCAGTAACCAAAAAAAAGGAGACGTCATTCCGTCTCCTTTTCCTCGTTCGTTTCAGTTTTGGCTGCCTCCAGTTCCATCATCTTCTTCACGATGATGTGTTTTGGCATATGCATGAGCTCCTCGAGCGGAACGTTCAGCTTTTTAGCAAGCTCGACCGCCGTCTCGGGAGAGAGTTGAAGTGGGCGCATTGAGGTTCCTCCTTTCACATTCAGGGTATGCTAATGCCAGTATACAGGAAAATCAGGCGCATGGAGAATGTGTTCTGTGAACACATTCAAAATCGAAAAATGCGTGGGGCGTTGCTAAGCTGAAACTAGGAAGTGATCAAATGTACAAACAAGTAGCAGACTATCAATTTCATCAAACGGTTGAATGGTTGGAGCGCGTTGGTGGAGGATGGATGTTGTATTTGGCGCAAACCGGTTTTCTGTTTTTTGACGAGACGTTCCAAATCCGATGGGAACTCGAGTGGAAATGGGCACCGTGCGCACTATATATTGAGCCTCATGGCAGACGAGCCGTCGCGCTGTTTCGGGATTTACAGACATACGGAGTCATGGATTTAACAAACGGGACGATGGAACGTCATCCGATCCCACGGACGTTTCATGACGATTGGTTCAGTAACCTGCACCACTGGTCAGGAGACGACCTGTTTCTTTACTCGGCCGAATCAGACATTGTCGCTTTGAACTTGAACGACCACACGTTCCGGTATAGCCGCTACGAAGAGGTCCCCGAGTTCGGGAGTATCATCGAACTTGCCTATCAGCCGACCTATGATTTCGAACGATTCACGGCACCGGGCCTCGTGACGCTGTACGACGAACCGAATCAACAGTTCGTGGTCGAGAATGTTGCGTCGAGTGCGTCTTGGATGATTCCATACGGAGGTGACCGCGATCTGGCCATCGTCGATCAAATCGGCGAGACGACCGCGATCACATCGATGACGTCGTTCCAACTGTTTGAACGCGATCGCGAAGTGTTCTCGTCTGAAGTGTGTGCTGAAACTGAATTACTGAAAGTCGTCTTATTGGATGAACCGGGCGACCGACTTGTCGTCTTGTCAACGCCACGCCGCTTTTGCCATAGTTGGCTTCAAGTGTTCGAGCGTTGACGCTCCTGGACCAGACCATGGTTCAGGATTTTTTTACGAAGACTTGGTGAATCCCGAAAAAAACGGGAACAGTCTTCTTAGATGGAGAGGAGTGGACAGGGATGGAACGATTAGGACAAGCGTTAGTCCGATGGCGCTACGCTGTCGTATTGATTTGGACGGTGTTGCTCGCGGTATCGGTATATTTCGGATTACAGTTGCCAAGTGAACTGCGCGGCAACGGGTTCGCAATCCAAGACGGGCGTTTCGCCCAAGTGGAAGACAAGTTGAACGACCGGTTCGACCGGGCCGGTGCCTCGATGATCGTCTTGTTGGAAGGTGGGGACCTTGATACGGTCATCGAGCAGCAACGCGATCGACTCGTCGAAGTCGATGGGGTCGATGGCGTGATCACGCCAGCCGAGAATCCGGAGGCACGCGATGGGGACGTCGCCTATTTATTGCTCGAGTTCGAGGACTACGATACGGCCGAGGCGTCGATTGAAGACGTTCGCAGCGCCTTGATTCGCGACACGGACACAGACGTGCGATTGACCGGAGAGCCGGTGTTCGCGGATGACTTGAACGAGGCGTCAAAGAATGACTTGATTCGGGCCGAGCTGATTGGGATTCCGGTCGCGTTGCTCGTGCTCTTGCTCGTCTTCGGGACGCCGCTCGCCGCATTTATGCCATTATTCGTCGGTTTAATCACGTTCATCGTGGCAGCGGGCTCGTTATTCTTCTTTGCCCAAACGATGGAACTGTCCATTTTCGTGTTGAATGCGGTCGCGATGATTGCCATCGCGCTCGGCATTGATTTCTCCTTATTGCTCGTCAACCGGTACCGGGAAGAGCTCGCGAAAGGGAAGTCACGTGAGGCGGCCATCGTCCGAACGGTCGCGACGGCCGGACGATCGATTCTATTCTCAGGACTTTGCGTCTTCGTCGGACTGGCTGGGTTGTTGTTCATCCAAGTCGATGTGTTCCAAGCGATTGCCCTCGGTGCGTTGATTGCCGTCGCCGGTGCGGTCTTGTCCGCGCTCACGTTGTTGCCGTCTGCCCTATACATCGTCGGAGACACGATCAATAAAGGACGGCTCGTCAAGACGAATGAGACGCGCTCGGAAGTGCGTTGGCAGAAGTTGGCCCGCTTCGTCATGAGACGTCCCGTCACGATGACGCTCGTCGCGCTCTTGCTGCTACTGCCAAGCCTCTGGTTCGTCCGTGACCTCGAACTGAACATCCCAGACGCCGATGCGCTACCGACCTCGTATGAGTCACGGGCCGCCCTTGAGCGCTGGGACGACGTGTTCGGAGAGACGTCGACCGACGCGGTGCTCTTGTTTGAGACGAATGACTTGACCGATTCGATGATTCTCGACGAATTGACGTCGCTCACTGATGAGCTATCCGAGGATCCGATTGTCGACAACGTCACGACGTTCTTGACGGCATCCGGTCTCGAACCAGCCGAGTTCCAACAACTCGCTGAAGCGGCACCAGAGCAACTTGAGGCGTTCGAACGTCTCGTCACGCTTGAAGGAAATACAGACCTTGCCCTCGTCAACGTTAGTTTCAACGTCCCGCCGAGTGATAAAGACGCGCAGGCGTTCGTCCGAGATTGGCGCGAGAACGGTTTTGACGTCGGGGGACCAGCCGCGTTCAACGAAGAAATTTATGAAGAGATTTATGACAGCATCCCATATGCGGTCGTGACCGTGATCTTGGCGACGATGGTCATCCTCATGTGGGCGTTCCGTTCCGTCTTGATCCCAATCAAGGCGATCATCATGAACGTGCTCGGTCTCGGGGCGACGTTCGGGCTGCTCGTCATCATCTTCGAATCGGGTTACGTGTATGACGCCGAGACGATCAGTATATTGACCCCGGTGTTTATCTTCTCGCTTGTGTTCGGCCTATCGATGGACTACGAGGTGTTCCTCGTCTCGCGGATCGAGGAATATTATCGGGAGACCGGGGATAACGATTACGCGACGGAGATGGGGCTCGCCAAGACGAGTAAAATCATCACGTCGGCCGCGGTCATCATGATCGTCGTCACGGGGGCGTTCGCCTTCACAGGCGTCAGCCCGATCAAACAGCTCGGTGTCGGGATCGCGCTCGCCATCTTCATCGACGCGACAATCATTCGCATCTTGCTCGTACCGTCTTTGATGAAAATGTTCGGGGACTGGAACTGGTGGTGGTTCGGGAAGAAAGATTTACCGAAACGTAATCTACACTAAATATACATTTAATGAAATAGTCTTGAAAATGTGTTAAAATAGTTTCATGATTACGCGCAATTTGGGAAAGGAAGGTCTTTATGGATACCGAGAGGACATGGCCTCTGTTTCAATTGCCGGACTTCTAGCGTTGAGTTTTTACAAGCGACATCAATGTAAAAATCAACAAACGGAAGATCGGAGATGGAACAGATGGAACCGCGGCTACGACTGAGGATCCTCCTCTCCGTTGAAAACGGGGAGGACAATCGGAATGAAACGAGTTGCTACCATAGTGCTCGGAACGCTAATCATGGCGTTCGGTTATTATTATTTGAATGAACAGTTTGGTTTGGCAGAAGGGGGCTTCGTCGGGCTAGCATTGCTCGGCCGCTATTTATTTGATATCGATCCAGCGATCTCGATGATCGTGCTCGATATCCCCTTCTTTTTAATCGCCCTTTGGTGGAAAGGCTGGCGCTTCGTCGGACAAGCCGTGCTTGCCGCTGCGTCGTTATCGCTCAGTTATGCGATGTGGGACCGATTGGATTTACTCACATTCGACATTCAAGTCTGGCCGGCAACGTTGTTTGCCGCCATCGCGAGCGGGATTGTGACCGGTTACGGTCTCGGTCTCGTTTTGAAGTCAGGCGGGGCGACCGGAGGCGACGATTTATTCGCCCTCGGCCTATCGAAATGGACCGGCGTATCGGTCGGGACGATTCTCATCATGTTTGATGTGATCGTCTTGGCGATTTCGCTCATCTATTTGCCGCTGTCGAACGCGCTTTATACGCTTCTCGCGGTCTCGATCGCAGGTCGTGTCGTCACGAAAATGTTGACGGACGATGTGGTCGAAGTAACCGTGCCAAGTGTGACCAAACTAAAAACAAAAAACGATCTCGCGTGAGATCGTTTTTTGTTTTGTAAAATTTATCACAGTTATACAGCTCCCTTTCTTCTACACTAAACATAGAAGGAGGGAGTCCCATGAAATGGATGATTCCAAAACAGCACGGCGCTTGGTCGATGCTGATTTTACCATTCTTACTTGGCGGCATCGTCGGAGGGTGGACGCTCGCGCACATCCCGTTCGCGATCGCTTGGTTGTTCGTTTATATGGGCACGTTTTTCTTGTTCCAATACATCAAGCAACGGAAGAAGTCTAAGGAACTGTTGCATACGGTCGTGACGTATTTGACGATTGCCACCGTCGCCGCCGTCCCGGTGTTTCTGTCAGAATGGCGTCTCGTCTGGTTCGTCCTCGCCATGATCCCGTTCGGACTCGTCAACGCCTATTTCGCCAAAATCAAAGACGAGCGCAACGTCTGGAACGACGTCAGCGCCGTCACTTCATTTTGCATCGGCGGGATGGCGAGTTATTATCTTGGGGCACGGGCCTTGGACGGGACGATGGTGTGGATGTTCGTCTTGCCGTATTTATATTTCCTCGGCAGTATCTTTTTCGTCAAGACGATGATTCGGGAGAAGAAGAGCCTGTTTTATCGAAACGTGTCATGGGGGTATCATGGCCTGCTCGTTGCCATCTTCATCGCGTTCGGCTATCCGGTTTTGGCACTCGCTTACGCGCCGAGTCTCGTCCGGGCGGTCGCGTTCTACGGCAAAAAGATCCCCATCATGAAGATCGGGATCGTCGAAATTGCCAACTCGGTGTTCGTGCTCGGTTGTCTCAGCTGGTATTTGTTTACTTAAGAAGGGGCAACCCTTCTTTTTTAGTTGCTCGAGGAAGTGCTCGAAACGATAGCGACAGTCGTCGCGGCTGTCGCAGCTTGTTGCATGGCGAGCAGATGGGCGAACGTACCGTGTAACAACAAGTCGCTCGCGTCTTCCGTGATGTTGTTTGCCGCGACGAGTTGCAGGGCAACCGTCAACGCATGGGTGTGGAACCAGCGATGCTGCTCTTTCTCGGCGTTCGTGATGTCAATCAGGTCACGTTGATCGTCTTCATTTGGTGTCGAGACGATGGCTAAGAGGGCGAGCGGAGGTAAATGCTCGTTTTTGACAGTGATCGCTTGTCCTTGGAGCCATGTGCGCCAATCGAGGAAGCGGGTGACGACCTCGTCTGGAGGAGCGTCGCTAAAGGCGAGCAAGTGTGAGACGAGTTGGAGCTCGTTCGAACGGGGCAGCTCGGCTTTCAACGCTTCGTAATACGTCTCGATCCGTTCATTCAACGCATCGTGGTCATCGAACGCTTGGACGAGGACGAGGGAGGACAAGAGGTCTTCTTCACTCGTGAGCCAAGGGTGGTTTCGTTTGAACGTCTGATAGAGGGCACTCGCCTCGTCGAGCCGGCGTTCGGGCTCATCGACGTTGATCAGTTGGCTCGCGATAAAGGGCCGCAACATACTGAAACGGAAGTGCTTCCGGTCGAGTAGCGTATCAAGCCGGAGTGCCTCGTCGATGGCAGGTTCGATGTCTTCGTATTTGGCATCGAGGAACGACAGCCAGACGAAGTTATTGCTGCCGCGAAATTTCGAGAATATGCCGGTCTTTTGTTTCAGAACCGCTTGAGCGTGTTCGAACCGTTCCGAATCGAATGGTGTATCGTGAATAGCGTAATTGATGGCCATCAAACGTCGGAAATCGTCAGTGAACCACTTTGTCGCTCCCCTGATTCCTTCGAGGGCTTCGAGGTAACGGGTGTATCGTGTCAGCATCAGCAATTCCTCCTTTTCCTATTCGTACGAAAACATTGGACGGGATGTTTCAAAAAAGATTCGCCTTCTCTCTTATTATGCCTGAGTTTAATTGGGAAATATAAGGGAATTGAAATGTTGTCCGAAAGTTTACGTCTTTAGATAGGGAGGGATGGAAACATGGGAGAGCAGCGACCATACGCCTATGCGTCTCGCAACTTTGGTTCGGGATTTCTTTTCGGGTTGGGCCTCATCGCCTTTATTGATGAAACGGTGTTTCATCAATTGTTGGCCTGGCACCATTTCTATGATCGATCGACATCCGCTGTCGGCTTATTCTCAGACGGCCTGTTCCATGCGTTCAGTTGGTTTGCGACAGTAGCTGCACTGTTTCTCCTGGCCGATCTACGGAGGAGAGATTCATTTTGGATGAAAAGGTGGATTAGCGGTGTCTTAATCGGTGTTGGCTTTTTTCAGCTCTACGACGGGATCATTCACCATAAACTACTTCGAATCCATCAAATTCGCTATGGTGTCGAGATTCTGCCGTATGACTTGATATGGAATGTGACAGCTCTCTTCATCCTTATAGGTGGCGTGCTACTGTTTATCCATACACAGAAGCAGAAAAAACTTGTGAGCGAAGGAGGGTAAGCAAGCATGCACACCCATGTCCAAACGACGGGAGGTGCCTACGAGGTCGTTGTCATAATCTTATTGCTGACGGCCTTCTTGGCTTATCCGTTCGCCGCGATGGTCACGAGTCGCGCGTACAAACCATGGCCGCTCCGTCGTTACTTGTTTTGGATGACAGGAATTGCGTGCGTGGGGCTCACATTGAGCGGTCCGCTGGCCGCTTTCGCTCATCTCAATTTTGTTGGACATATGATCGGTCATCTCTTGCTCGGTATGTTGGCACCACTGCTAATTGCCTTGTCGGCGCCGATGACGCTATTGTTACGGACACTCGATGTTCAGACTGCGAGGAAAGTGACGAATCTCTTAAAAAGCAGTCTCTTCCAATTTCTCACGAATCCGATAACGGCTTCCGTTCTCAACATAGGTGGACTATACCTGCTCTATATGACGGACTTGTATGCGCTCATGTATCAATCCATCTTTTTATATGCGTTGATTCATTTTCATGTGTTTGCAGCGGGGTACTTATTCACCGTTTCATTAATTTATGTAGACGTCACTTCACATCGCTACAGCTATATCTATCGATCACTTGTGCTGATCGCCGCATTAGCAGCCCATAAGATTTTGGCAAAGTTGATTTATGCGAGTCCACCGATAGGAGTGGCTAGAGGCGAGGCGGAGGCGGGTGCGATGTGGATGTATTACGGCGGAGATGGGGTTGATTTAATTTTGATTCTGATCCTCTGCACCCATTGGTATAAAGCGACCGCACCTCGTCTCCTGACCGACGATACGTGATTGCTCATCAAAAAAAGGACGATCCGCCCGTTCATACCGGGAGGGTCGTCCTTTTCGTCTCGTACGTTGTACTTATTGGACTTGCGTATACAACTTCTGCATGTACTCGTTCACTTCATCGGCCGCTTGGAACATCATGAATGAATGTTGCAAGATGATCTCTGGCGAGAAGCCGAGGTCGAGGTCGAGCGTCGAGGCGAGCGTGACATCACGGTCGCTATCGAGTACGCAACGGAAGTATTTGAACTCTTGGTTGAACTCGTTCAAGGCGTTAAGAATCGGTAGGTCTTCCACGTAGTCCGGCACGTGTGTGACTGTCGCGGCATAAAGTTCCGCATCCGTCGTCTTTTTATTGAAGGCGATAATCATAACGGGCTGAGCCCCGGATTTAGTCGTTTCACGCGTCAAGAATGTGACGTGCGTTTCAGTCTCGCTCTCTTTGAACGTCATATTGCGTTCAGCGACGAGCGCTTTAAATGATTCTACTTTTTCTTCGAAGTTCACAAACAAGTCCCCCTTAAAAGTCGTTACTCTAACTTTCTCCCATTTGCGGAGGGAAAGCAAGGGGAACTAGCGTTTCATCAACATTTTGATGGCTTCTTCGACGGTTTCTGACGTATCTTCGCCATCTTCTTGGGCGGTGATGATGCACTGCTCCAAGTTCTTCGCGACGATGATGGTCGAAGCACGGTCGAGTGCCGAACGAGCCGCGCTCAACTGCGTCACGACGTCGCGGCACTCTTTCCCTTCTTCCATCATACGGATGATGGCCCGGATTTGTCCTTCGACTCGTTTCATCCGGTTCAATACTTTCGCATCGTATTGATACTGTTCCATTAGATTCACCTCTATATTCAAATCGTTCAGTAACCCAACTATTTATTGTGTAGTCTCATCTTAATACGTGGGGGAGTATGTGTCGAGCCACAACGTTTGAGATAAAGATTTTTTGAAAGTTTACCATTTCGTCAAACAAATCCCTTGCAATCGAATACCGTAGGGGGTATATTAATGACGTGGAAGCGATATGTTCAACAAATCACAAAGATTTGTCTGACGCCCGCTGCCAAGCTGACTATGAAACTAGTGAAGCATCATAGATGAAAAGGATGGGTAAATGAACATGAAAGCATCTGCTTTAAAACGTCAAATGGATTTTGAAGTACCAGTGAACATCGTCGACGTTCGTGAACGTGACGAGTTCCAAGAAGCGCACATTGCTGGCGCGAGCAATTATCCGCTATCTGAAATTTCGGAATGGATCGAGACACTCGACCCTGAAGAAGAATACATTGTTCTCTGCCGTTCAGGTGCTCGCAGCACGCAAGCAACTTGGCAAATGGAAGCGAAAGGTTATAAAGTGGTCAATATAGAAGATGGCTTGATGAGCTGGCCGGGTGAAGTCGTCAAAGGAGGAAATGAGCAATGAGTAAAAAAATCGTAATCGTCGGTGGAGTCGCCGGTGGCGCTTCAGCAGCCGCACGCCTTCGTCGCTTAAATGAAGAGAACCAAATCGTCATGTTCGACCGGGGCGAATGCATTTCGTTCGCGAACTGTGGTCTTCCATATTACATTGGTGACGTGATTCAAGATCGTCAAAAATTGCTCGTCCAAACGGTCGAGGGCATGAATAAACGTTTCCAACTCGATATCCGCAACTTGACGGAAGTGACAAAAATCAACCGTGCCGAGAAGACGGTATCGGTGAAAAACGTTAAGACGGGCGAAACATACGATGAGTCGTACGATGTACTCGTCTTGTCACCAGGAGCGAAACCGATTCGTCCGAACATCCCTGGAATTGAAGAAGCAGAAGACATCTTCACGCTCCGCAACATTCCGGATACGGATAAAATCCGCAGCTACGTTGACGACAAAGCGCCGAAACACGCGACAGTCATCGGTGGTGGTTTCATCGGGATCGAAATGGCTGAAAACTTACGGGAGCGCGGCGTCGAGGTCACGCTCGTCGAGATGGCCGACCAAGTTATGACACCGCTCGATCGTGAAATGGTATCACCTGTTCACGAACATATGCGTCTCCATGGCGTCGACCTTCAACTTTCTGACGGTGTCGATTCGTTCTCTGAGAAAGGGAAACGTGTCCACTTGAAGAGCGGTCGCGTCATCGATACCGATATGGTCGTCTTGTCAATCGGCGTCGTGCCAGAATCGTCGATCGCAACGGAAGCAGGGCTTGAAACAGGCATCCGCGGCGCCATCCGCGTCAACGAGAAGATGCTCACGTCAGACCCGAACATTTACGCGATCGGAGATGCTGTCGAAGTACTCGATTATATCTTTAAAGAGCCGACGGTCGTTCCGCTTGCATGGCCGGCCAACCGCCAAGGCCGTCTTGTCGCCGATATCATCAACGGTCGTGACGTTAAATACAACGGAACGATGGGGACTGGGATCGCCAAAGTATTCGATATGACAGTTGCTTCGACAGGTTGGAACGAAAAACGTTTGACAGCAGCTGGTAAAGAATTCGAAGCCGTTCACGTGCACCCGGGTTCACATGCGGGTTATTACCCAGGATCGACACCGGTATCACTCAAACTCTTGTTCCATCCGACGACAGGTGAAATCTACGGCGCGCAAGGCGTGGGGATGAACGGCGTCGATAAACGAATCGATGTGATTGCGACAGCGATGAAAGGTGGCTTGACGGTCCTTGACCTTCCAGACCTTGAACTCAGCTACGCACCACCGTTCAGCTCAGCGAAAGATCCCGTCAACATGATCGGTTACGTCGCGTCGAACGTCGTCCTCGGCGATAACGAAGTCGTGCACTGGAATGAGATTGACGAGTTGGTCCAAAACGGCGCGACATTGCTCGACGTCCGTGACGAGTCAGAACATGAACTTGGCAAAATTCCCGGTTCAATCAACGTTCCGCTCAACTCGCTACGCGATCACTTGGACAACTACAGCAAAGACGAAACGATTTATGTGACGTGCCAAGTCGGGCTTCGCGGATATCTCGCATCCCGTATCTTGCGTCAAAACGGCTTCAAGGTGAAAAACTTGAGCGGTGGCTACAAAACATGGTCACAAGTAAAACGTGATTTTGATGCCATTGAGGCAGGCACGAAGGCAGAGAGTGAGACTGCCGCAACAGTAACGGAGGAGGCACCACCAGCAATGACGAATGAACCAGTCGGGGAACCGATTTTCCTAGATACGTGCGGTCTGCAATGCCCGGGACCAATCTTAGAAGTAAATAAAAAAGTAGCCGAGCTCGGCGAAGGCGAGACGCTTCGTGTCCTCGCGAGTGACCCTGGTTTCTTTGCAGACATCGAAGCATGGGCGAAGAAAACCGGCAACAAGCTCGTCTCGAAACAGTTCGTGAACGGTCGCGTGGAAGCAATTCTTCAAAAAGGTAATGGTCCTGCGGCTGTACAAGCAGGGGCACCGGCGACAGACGGCGCATCGATGGTCGTCTTCAGCGGAGACCTCGACCGCGCGCTCGCTTCGTTCATCATCGCCCAAGGTGCGGCGGCGATGGGCAAAGACGTGACGATGTTCTTCACATTCTGGGGACTCAACGTCATTCGTAAGCCAGATGCACCGGAAGTGAAGAAACAAGGTCTCGAGAAGATGTTCGGCATGATGATGCCATCGCATGCGGGTGAACTTCCACTCTCGAACATGAACTTCGGTGGAGTTGGTCAAAAGATGATGAAAAAAGTGATGAGCGACAAAAATGTGCCATCACTTGATGAAATGATCAAATCGGCTCAAGAAGCAGGCGTCAAAATGGTCGCTTGTACGATGTCGATGGACGTCATGGGAATCAAAGAAGAAGAGTTGATCGACGGCATCGATCTCGGTGGTGTGGCAGCATACCTCGGGGCGGCTGAAGGCGGCAACTTGAACCTCTTCATCTAATCAAATGATGTAGAATGGGCGATCGGTCACTTGACCGGTCGCTTTTTCTGTTGTTCGACAGCCTATGTAAAATTTGTCGAAAAGGATTGCAATTCTTAGACGTTTTTCCTATAATTCTACTCATGTAAAGAAAGTTGACATAACTTTTTCTTATAACTCATACATACACGGAGGATTTAAAGATGGAGAAATTCGTAGAAGGTCTCGTTTCATCAGCCAACGACTTGCTTTGGTCGTCAGTGCTAATCATTGTCCTTGTCGCCTTAGGTTTGTACTTCACCGTCCGGATGGGGTTTGTCCAGTTCCGGATGTTGCCTGAAATGTTCCGCCTCTTGTTCAAAGACGGCATGAAACGTGAAAAAGGCCAAGTCTCGTCATTCCAAGCGTTCGCGATCGGGACAGCAGCCCGCGTCGGAACGGGTAACATCGCCGGTGTCGCGACAGCAATCGCGCTCGGAGGTCCAGGAGCCGTCTTTTGGATGTGGCTCATTGCTCTCATCGGATCGGCTTCGGCGTTCGTAGAAAGTACGCTCGCACAAGTCTACAAGATTCGGGACGGACGCACATGGCGTGGAGGCCCGGCGTACTATATGGAGCGCGCCCTCGGTCAACGTTGGCTCGGGATCTTGTTCGCAATTCTCATCACGTTCTCGTTCGGATTCGCCTTCAACTCGGTGCAGTCGAACACAATCTCGCTCTCGATGAGCAATCAGTTCGGCGTGAGCACGACGACAGTCGGTCTCGTCTTGGCCGTCGTCACAGCCATCGTCATCTTCGGTGGGATTCAGTCGATCGCCGTGCTCTCGAGTATCATCGTCCCGGTCATGGCCGGTGGCTATATCTTGCTCGCAGGATGGGTCATGATTTCAAACGCATCATTGTTGCCGGAAGTGTTCGGTTTGATCTTCTCAGAAGGCGTGTTCGGTCTGCAGCAACTGTTCGGCGGTGCCATCGGCGCGATGGTGCTCCAAGGAATTCGTCGCGGTCTCTTCTCGAACGAAGCCGGAATGGGTTCTGCCCCGAACGCGGCGGCGACAGCGGAAGTATCGCACCCGGTCAAGCAAGGCTTGATTCAATCGTTCAGCGTCTTCGTTGATACGCTTCTCGTCTGTACGTCGACAGCGATGATCATCTTGTTGTCAGGTGTAGCCGGATCGGAGTCGTTCGCAGGTGTTGAATTGACACAAGCGGCGCTTACGGCTGAGATTGGTCCGATGGCGACATCGTTCCTCACGATCGCGATTTTCTTGTTCGCGTTCAGCTCGATTCTTGGAAACTACTACTACGGCGAGACAAACATCCAGTTCATCTCGGATAAAAAGATTTACGTCACGCTCTACCGCATCGGTGTCGTCGGTATGGTCCTCTTCGGAGCCGTCCGTTCGGCCGGTCTCGTCTGGTCGATTGCGGACGTGTTCATGGGCCTTATGGCGCTTGTCAACTTGTATGCGATTTTCCGTCTCGCGAAAGTCGCTCGTCTCGTCCTCGACGATTACTTGGAGCAACGCCGTCAAGGTGATGACCCGGTATTTTACGCCGATTCGATCGACAACTTGCCAGGCCGCGAGTACATCGAGGCTTGGGAGACGGCAGAAGAGGAAGAAGTCAAGACAGGCACGATTCGTTCATAAGCGACAAACCGTCTACGAAAACACGTAGGCGGTTTTTTTGCGCCTAAAAGATGGGTAAACTGAAGAAAAGGGGGGCGTTCAATCATGGAGACGACACATTATATACGCATTTCCCCAGAAGTATGGGTCTCATTCGGGCAAGACCCGGAAATGATTTTAGATTGGCTGTTGCACGTTCACGCTCAACAGCGTGACACGTATGAGACGTTGACGCTCCCGAACATTGAACGGTTCCAAAAAATTCTCGGGCAAATCGAAGTCTATATCGATGGGGATGACACGTATAACTTGGAGATGGCGGTCATTGGGGAAGAGTTGATCGTCAACGAGAAGCAGGCGGTCGTCGTCGGGATTTTGACGCCGCAACTGCTCCACATCGTCAAAGACGCGATGAACGCGTTCACGAAAGAGGATGTCGCCGACATGGCGTTCGTCGACCATGAAGGCCTCGATGATGTATGGCTCAAATGGACGTTGTTGAAACGATTCTGCGAAGAAGCGATTGAACGGGACGAGCTCGTGTTGATTTATTATGAGTAATATCGCCTAAATGGTATAATTAGGAAAGATGTCAGTCACTTCTAGTCTCGATTCACGTGAACTAATGGGGGAGAAGTGCTACAAGTGTGATGATCATGGGGGTTCGCTGAATGTTATCTTGGTTAGGTATAACGAATGCAGATGAGACAAATCAAACTGAACGTCAATTTTTCGCGAATGTGAAGAAAAAAACGATCACTTTAATTCTACTTACGGCTTTAATCGCACTCTATGGCGTTAAGGTTTTGTTAACTTACCTAATCCCGGCCTCATATTTGGCCGACCCAATTGTCGCCGTTCTACCAGGTACCGTAGGCGTTTTGGTTTCTATAGTCTACGTCTTGGTCGCGGAACGAATTCTACAGGACAACGCCAAACGCTAGTCATACCATTTAGACAAAAAAACTCGACGCCGCAGCGCCGAGTTTTTGTCTTATTTCAATGCCGTCTCAAGCGCTTTGACGTTCTCGCGCATGAGATCGAAGTAACTCTTGTCCATCTGTTCTTTCGTGACCGATTCCAAGTTATAGATCGTCACCGTCTCCGCGCCGATTTCGTTTTGAACGACCTGGGCGACTTTCGGGGTTACCGTGTCCTCGAAGGCGATGTATTTCAAGTCGTGAAGTTGAGCCTCTTCGATGACGCGCTTCAACGCCTGTTGTGACGGTTCTTCCGAAGGCGTGAGACCTGTGATTGGGAGTTGGTCGAATCCGTAGCGCTCCGCTAGGTAACCGTAAGCCGCATGCGTCACGAGTAGCTCTGACTTCGAACCGCCCTCGACTGCTGCTTTCAGCTCGGCGTCGAGCGTGTCGGCTTCTTCTTTAAAGGCGCTCAAGCGATCCGCAAACTCATCTTTATAGTCAGGGGCCTGTTCACTGAAGGCCGCTTCGACCGCTTCGGCCATCGAGACGGCATTCATTGGATCGAGCCAGACGTGTGGGTCATACTGACCGTGGTTATGGCCGTCATCTTCACTATGACCGGCTTCTTCCTCGGCATGATCATCGTCCTCATGTCCGTGCTCGTCTTCTTCACTATGCTCTTCCTCGCCGTGGACGTGGACCGTGTCATCAGCCGATAAAAGGGTGATGTCTTCGGCCGTCTTCACGAACGTGACGTTCTCATTGGCCAAGCTTTTCTCCATCGATTCGACGTATGGCTCGAGGTCATGGCCGACCGTCAAGAACAAGTCCGCTTCAGCGATGTCTGTCATTTGTTTTGAGGTCGGCTCGTACGTGTGCGGGTCGGCACCAGGCGGGATGACCATCTCGACGCGGACGCGGTCGCCGCCAATCTCCTCGGCGAATGATTTCAACGCGAACGTCGACGCATATACGGTCAACTGGTCGTTGGCTTCCTCTGTGGCACCGCCCTCTTCATTGCTTGCGCAACCACCTAATAAAAGTGTCCCGGCAGCGGCGACACCTAACAGTTTTTTGTTCATAACCCTATCCACCTGTCCTCTCTATATAAAACCTTTAAATCGTAACCGTTACGTTCTGAGACTGCGTTTTATATTATAGGGGGCGAATGCGAACACGTCAAGTCCGACTTCAGATGGATGGTTTTTCGAGAAAAAGGGAATATGATTAAAAAAAGAACGAGGAGTGGATGTATATGAGAAAGGAGACCGCCTGGTTCGTCGGTGGTGCGGCGCTCGCGGCCGCCACCGCAGCCGGGGCAAGCGTATGGAACCAATACGGATCGCTCGTGCGTTGGCAAGAGCCTGAGTTGCCGGTGCGTCCCTCGACCCGTAAACGCCGGACTCACACGTACAAGATTGTCAATGACCGTCCGCTCCAATTTGATGTGTACTACCCGCCCGGCGAAGGACCGTTTCCGGTCGCAGTCTATGCACACGGCGGGGCATTCGTTCGAGGGAATAGAGGCATGGTGACGTTGTTCCATCCATTGCTCGACCACTTCCTCGCCAAAGGATTCGCGGTCATCAGCATCGATTATCGTCTGTTCGAGGACGGGGTCTATTTCCCGGACAACATCATCGACGTCTCCGATGCGCTTTGCTATCTCAAACAACACGATGGTCTGCTCAATCTTGACATCGACAAATTGATTGTCTGGGGCGACTCGGCAGGCGCGGCCCTTGTCCTTGCGACAGCACTCGACCGAAGCAAGCAGTTTATAGGAGAACTTGGCGACGACGTGCCGCCGGTGAAAGGTGTCATCGCCCTTTATCCGCCGACGAACTTCTTGTTGTTCAAGTTCATCCAGACGTGGCTCGCCCATTTGAAGTTTTACGAAGGGAGTCGTGAGGCGTGGCGCGAACTGATGGTGAAGTGTTCTCCGGTCACGCATCTGTACGATGATGCCCCGCCGATTCTCCTTTTGCACGGGAAGAAAGACCCCATCGTTCCGTTCGGGCAAGCGCTCCATTTCGTGGAGCATGCGAGCGAGGTCGGCGCGAACGTGCAATTGATTTCTTTTCCGAACGGCACCCATTCGTTAGCGAGTTTCCTCCAATCCGATAACCCGATCAAAGAAACACAACTCATGGCCCGGATCGATCGTTTCATCGATGACGCGATGATGTGACGTTGCGCTTTTTTTCAAAGATGGTACGATGGGGTAGGATTTAGGAATCAAAAAGGAGTGACTCGTGTGACAGAACTTTGTTTGGTCCGACATGGTCAGACCGATTGGAATTTTCAAGAAATCATTCAGGGGCGGGAAGATATCCCGCTCAACGCACTCGGACATCGGCAGGCCGAAGAGAGTGCGGCCTTTTTAAGCCAAGAATCATGGGACGTGATCGTCGCGAGCCCGCTTTCGCGAGCGATGGATACGGCCCGCTACATCGCAGAGGCGTGCGGCATCGACCCAGGCGTGATCATTCAGGACGAACGGTTCATCGAGCGGGAGTTCGGTCATGCGTCGGGAAAACCGGTGCCTGGCATTTACGAAGCTGTCCAAGCCGATGATCAAGACCGCGTCCCGGGTCTAGAGTCAGAAGATGAGATGCGGGCCCGGGTCTTGAGCGGCATGGAAGACATCGTCGAAGCACATACCGGAAAACGTATCATCGTCGTCTGTCATTCACATGCAATTAAAGCCGCCTTATCGGCGATTGACGACACGTATACGTTCCGCCACGCCATGCGCAACGCCTGCTCGAATTATATCGAATATCAAGATGGTCAGTTCGTGGTCAAGGCGGTCAATGTCGCCGACCATATTACGAATGTGATCGTCGCGAAGTGAGGAGAAGCTCATGACGACATTGCTCTGGATTTTCATCATCGCATCATTTGTTGTCGCGTTCGCGGGTCTGATCTATCCGGTCATCCCGAGCGTCTTGTTCTTATTCATCGGTTATATGATTTACGGTTTTGGATTCTCGTTCGAGCCGCTCACATGGACGTTTTGGCTCTGGCAAACCGTATTTTTGATCTTCTTGTTCGTAGTCGACTATATCGTCACTCGGGCGACGGTCGATAAACGAGGCGGTTCCGAACGGGCGAAGTGGGGAGCGACAATCGGATTGATCGCAGGCCCGTTCATCTTCCCGCTCGTCGGCGTGCTCATCTTCCCGTTCATCTTCGCGTTTCTAGCGGAGCTCACGCTCGGTAAATCGACGCGTGAGGCGTGGAGTATCGGTGTCGGGACGGTACTTGCTTTCCTTGGAAGTACGATGCTCAAAGTCGTCGGAATGACGATGATGGTCATCTTGTTTTTCATCTACATTTGAGGCGGAGAAATTTCTTCGCCTTTTTGGGTTGAGATATTTGAAAAAACGGGGAAAGAAAAACAAGACCGTTCGACTTATTCGAACGATCCTGTCTTAACGAGCTGAGTGAAGGCGGAGCGGCTGAACGACTGCTGTTGCTCCATTTGTTTTTCGAAGAAGGACGGTTTGAGCTCGGCGTTCGCCACGCCTTCGGAAATCAACGAATCGAGTACTTGCTTCGTCGTGTCTTGTTTCGGCAACAACATGAGCCCTTCGGCGACGAACGTGTGATGGTCGCTTAGCGACCGTTCACTCGTGAACGTCAAGGCGAGGGCGGCCGGCCGGTTCGATGGAGACGTGATGACGGCCTCGGCGAGAAGCAGGATTCGTTTATTCAAGTAATGATGAAGCGTGACGGCAAATTCAGTCGGTACGAGCATCTCGAGGAGCCATTCGTTGTCGTGCTCTTTTGAGATGATCAACCCATCGAGCAGTTCGACGGGCAGGTTCAACTCGTTGCCGTACTCGTCTTGGACGAGGCGAACTTGGACTAGACGGAACGTTTTCATCGTATCGATCCCTTCCACATTTTCTTTAACTCATCTTAACACAGTCTGATTCGAAGATTGTGTTACGATAGCGGGGAAGCGACGTAAAAAAATAGAGGACAAGGAGGCATCAAGATGAGTTGGGTTGTTGGCATAATCGGGTATATCGCGATTCTAGCAATCGGTTATTATGGTGTCCTTTTCTTCAAAGTAAAGCAGGAGCGGAGTCGGGCCGGATATCGAATCTTCCTCTTGCTCGCGGGCTTGTTCTTCGTGAGCGGGAGTGACTATATCATCGCGTTGTTCCGAGGGGATACGGAAGCGACGTTTTGGCAACGGACCGTTTACTTCATATTGATTTTGATCTCTCTTTCGATCGCCCTTTACTTTCGGAGAAAAGAAGATAAAATCCATGCGAATGAGATGACGACGGCATAAAAACAAGAGGCTAACGGAAAAAAATCCGTAGCCTCTTGTTTTTATTTCGGAATCCGAGTTTGACGAATCATTTCGAGCTTCAAGTCCCAGAGCGGTTTACTGAATGTGACCGAGTACACTTCCGGCAAGCGGAGGCGTTTGTACTCTTCCCACAGACCGTTCATCTGCTCGTGATGATACGTGCGGATTTCTGTCGCGTTCGGTAACTCATATACGCGTTCGCCGTCTTGGAAAATCGGGACGAGCAAACGTTTGACGCTAAAGTTACGTGTCTTGATGCGGAACGCGGGGTCGCGCACGTCAATCAAGTCAATCTCGTTATACGACTCGACCGGTTCGTCGGCAAGGGCGATATAGTCACCTTTGAACTTCCCGGTCTCGTTATCGATGATGCGATACAATTCTTTCTTGTGCGGAGTCGTCGTTTTTACTTTCGAAGACGACACTTTGATGACCGGCTTCAGCTTCCCGTCGGCGCCTTCGCGGGCGACGAGTTTGTACACCATACCGAGTGCAGGTTGCTCATAGGCCGTGATACCGCGCGTCCCGACGAGGAACGTATCGGCTTCAGCTCCTTGCATCCGCAAGTCTTGAATGACGTACTCATCGAGGTCGCCCGAGACGACGATTTTGACGTAATCGAGTCCGGCCGCGTTCAATGCTTTTCGGGCCCGTTTCGACAAGTAGGCCAAGTCACCCGAGTCGAGTCGGACCGACTTCAAGCGGTAGCCTTTCGCTTCAAGTTCTTTGGCGACCGTGATCGCGTTCGGGAGACCTGACTTGAGCGTATCGTACGTGTCGATCAACAGGCTCGTATTGTCCGGGTACATCGAGGCGAACGAGCGGAATGCCTCGAGTTCGTCATCGTGGAACTGGATATCGGCGTGCTCCATCGTTCCACCGGTCGGGACGTCAAAATCACGTCCGGCCGAAACCAAGCTCGTGACGTCGAAACCGGCGATATAGGCGGCCCGTGTCCCGTAGTACGCAGCATCGACGCCTTGGGCGCGACGAGCACCGCCTTCGAGTAGTGTCTCGTTCGGCGCAGCTTGGCGGATGCGCGCGTATTTCGTCGCGATGAGTGATTCGTGGTTGGCGATGTTCAAGAGCGCCGTCTGGAACAACTTCGCCTCAAAGATCGTCGATTCGATGCGGACGACTTGTTCGTTCGGGAAGATGACTTCTCCTTCACGGACACTGTAGAGCGAGCCCGTGAACTTGAAGTTACGGAGCACATCCGCGAACTCGTCCTCGAAGTCGAGTTGCTGTTTCAAGTAGCGGATATCTTCTTCCGTGAATGAGACGTTCTCTAAATAATGCACGATATTTTGGAGGCCGGCGAAGACGACGTACCCTCCGCTGAACGGGTTTGAGCGATAGTATAGGTCAAACACGACTCGTTCGTTGTGACGGCCTTGTTTCCAATAGATATACATCCAACGCGGGAGGTATAAGTCTGTGTGAAGTGCTAAGTTGCGATGTAACATAATCGATCCTTTCTGTTTTACGTCACTTCCCGGTCACCTTTGCTCCGAGGGTCGTGACAAAATGTTCGAGCGCCCAAGCGTGTCCGACTGGGTTGAAGCTTTGGACGGCATCGGCATGGACGACGATTGTATAGCCGAGGTTGTAAGCGTCGACAGCGGTATGAAGCACACAAATGTCTGTGCACACACCGACGAGATGAATCTCTGTGATGGCCCGTTCGCGCAAGCGCAAGTCGAGGTCTGTGCCGGCAAAGGCGCTATAGCGTGTCTTATCGATCCAATGATCGGCCCGGCTCGCCGCGGTTTTGACGGCACCGTATAATTCACGGCCCTCTGTACCGCGAATATTGTGGGGCGGGAAGAGCGTCGTCTCAGGATGATACGTGTCGCCGGCATCGTGGACGTCGTTCGCGACGACAACATAATCCTCGTCTGCGAACTCCTCGATCAACTGGACAATTCGTTCTTCTATGTCTTGCCCTGGTTTTCCACAAGTCAAACGACCCGCGTCTGCGATAAAATCAAACGTGTAGTCGATCACAATCAATGCTCGCATGGGGAGCTCTCCTCTCTCATGTAAAGAATAGTTGGCTATCCTTCTTATTCTAAATCATTTTGCGTGATGCGAAAAAGATTATTTTTGATCGGGGTCGGGTACTAGGTGTAAGAAGAACCGTTTGCGAAAGGGGAATCAGCACATGCTGCTGTCATCAACCGAACTGTCAGAGCAACTATCCCGCTTAAATGGCTGGGATGTTGTTGAAGGGGAATTACAAAAGACGTATCGGCTCGAGACGTTTCCAGAGGCGATTCAGTTCGTCCATCTCGTCGCTGATTTGGCGGAGGAGCTCAATCATCATCCGAACATCTTGATCGAGTATCGGAATGTCACATTGACCGTGTCCACGCATGACGAAGGTGGAATCACGGAGAAAGACATCATGCTCGCGAAAGGGTGTGAGGGGCTTGTCTAAACTGTTCATGACGTTTGCCTCAGGAACTGTCGCTGAACGATTGCGTCAACAACCCGGTATCCTTGTCGCCAACGGGACCGAGACGATTTTGCTCGCAGAAGGCGACAAGTCTCCCTTCCAAAGCGGGAAGACGTTTCAAATCGAAGAAGCGGAAGGACAATTCGCCTCGAAAGGGAATATTGTCTATGCGAACATTCCGGTCGATTCGAACGCCCGGTCGCTCTTGTTCCATCGCTTGTTGAAAGACAAATCACGTCTTGGGTCTGGCCATAGCGGTTTTGCCGCCTATCGGCTCGGTGTCGACCCGGACGATCACCACGGGATTATCTTCATCCAATTCACCGAGGGCGGAAATCGTTTCCGTGATTCGACCGACTATGTCTTGTTCCAAGAATGGCTGAAAGAAGCCGTCGAACAAAAAGGAGCCGGTCCAATCATAAAACACTATGTCGTCGATGAAGCGGATGACCTATAATAAACATAACGTCATGTTAGGGGAGGATTTTTTATGAACAAGAACTACTTCTGGATGGGAATGGCCGCAGGTGCCGTCATCGGAGCCGGGGCATCGCTTCTCCACAGAGAGACGCGCGAACAACAAGTCAGACAGCTCAAACATATGAAATCACGACTCAAGTCGAAGGATGCGTCAACACAAAGCCATTCGGTCGGCCTTCAAGCCTCATCGAAAGGGAGCTTGAAAGATCGCGTCATGGATTTGAAGGCGCTCTACGAAGAGAACCAAGACACGATTCAAAATCTCGTCGAAGATGTGAAAGACTTGGTCGACGCGCTCCAAGACGCTCGTCACAAAAATCAAATTTAATCAATCTATCACGGTCTGTCGCTCTTGCGCCGGGCCGTTTTTTTATGGTCTGGCGAACATCTCTCTATTTAATTTGTATAAAAATACAATTGACAGTATAAATATACGTATGTTTTAATCGATTTATTCTTTTAAGGGGGGTTCGACAGATGATCACTTGTGGAATCGTCGGCGTCACGGGGTACGCCGGGATGGAGCTGTTGAAGCTCATCGGGAAACATCCCGAGTTCACGCTCGTCCGGGCGATGAGCGATTCGAGCGCCGGATTGACGCTCGCGCAACTGTATCCATGGTTAGAGATTGAGGATTTGACGCTCGAGCCGTTCCAGGTGGGCGTATTGAACGACATCGACGTCATTTTTTTAGCGACGCCGAGCGGGGTGTCGGCACAATATGTGGCGCAGTTGACGGAGTATGAAGGAGTCGTCATCGATTTGAGCGGAGACTTACGTCTGCCGGCATCGAGCTACGAGACATGGTACGGCAAACCGGCCGTACCGGTATCACTTCAAGCGCAGGCCGTGTACGGATTGACGGAATGGAATCGAGACGCTGTAAGGTCGGCCGACTGGATTGCCAATCCCGGGTGTTACGCCACGGCGATCGCCCTTGGTTTGCTCCCGTTCGTGAACGGAGGCTGGATCGATCCGAACGAAATCATCGTCTCGGCCTGCTCCGGCATCACCGGCGCTGGGAAAGGACTCAGCACCAAGACGCACCATGCCCGCTCCAATGAAAACGTGCAACTTTATAAAATCCATACGCATCAACACATCCCGGAGATTGAACAGACGCTTTATGCAGTGAGTGGGACGCAAGCGACCGTGTCACTCTCGACACATCTGTTGCCCATCAATCGAGGCATTATGGCAACGATGAGCGTTGTCCCGACGATTGAGCAGAGTGAAGCAGCTTGGGTGAACGCATTGCGACAAACATACGCGAACGAACCGTTCATCCGGGTGCAACAAGGCGAACCGGAGATTCGGACGGCCGTCGGGTCGAACTACTGCGACTTGTGGGTGTATCTCGACCAACGAACGAATCGACTGACCGTCATCTCGGTCATCGACAATATGCAAAAAGGTGCGGCCGGACAAGCGATTCAAAACGCCAACGTCCGCTTTGGATTAAACGAGACAGCCGGGTTGAATGAACAGCCCCAATACATATGAGGAGGTAGAAACGAATGATTGAAACAGCAATCAGCCCTGTCGTCCACGTCGTCACGCCGAAAGGGTTTCAAGCGTGCGGAGTTCACGTCGGACTGAAGCGGAAGCGTAAAGATTTAGCCCTGCTCGTCTGCGAACAGTTGGCCAGTGCCGCCGCGGTGTATACGACGAACCAGTTTCAAGCGGCCCCGATTCAAGTGACGAAAGAGACGCTACAAGCGTCGAACGGGAAGATTCGTGCCGTCTTGATCAACAGTGGAAACGCCAACGCCTGCACCGGTCCGCAAGGGCTCGAGGACGCGTATACGATGCGCGATAAGGCGGCCGAACATATCGGGGTCAAGCCGGAAGAAGTAGCGATCGCCTCGACAGGTGTCATCGGTCAACTGTTGCCGATGGAGACCCTCTTGACCGGAATCGATTTGCTTGAACCGATCCATGAGGAGACGGGGGCGGAGTCGTTCGCGGAAGCGATTTTGACGACCGATACGGGAACGAAATGCACGGGCGTCGAGTACACCGAAGGAGGCGCGACCGTGACAATCGCAGGTGTGGCCAAAGGCTCGGGGATGATTCATCCGAACATGGCGACGATGCTCGGCTTCATCACGACCGATGCCGTCATCGCACCCGACGTGTTGCAACGGGCGCTGAAACAGAGCGTGGACGCCTCGTTTAACAGCATCACCGTCGACGGGGACAGTTCGACGAACGATATGGTGCTCGCTTTGGCGAGCGGACTGACCGAGATGGATGAAATCATCGAAGGGACACCGGCCTATGACCGCTTCTGCCAAGCGTTGACGGACGTATGCACGAATCTCGCCAAAGCGATTGCTCGTGACGGGGAAGGGGCGACGAAATTGATTGAGGTCGAGGTTGTCGGGGCGAAGACGGATGAGGCGGCTCGGATGATTGCGAAACAAGTCGTCGGCTCGTCGCTCGTGAAGACGGCCGTCTATGGACAAGATGCGAACTGGGGACGCATCATCGCCGCCATCGGTGCCACCGAACAACCGATCGATGTGAACCACGTCGACATCCGCATCGGGTCACAGCACATACTCTTGGAAAGTTCGCCGGTCTGGTTCGATGAAACGCTCGCGACAGAAGAGATGGGCCAAGACATCGTGCCGATCCAGATCCGGTTGCAAGACGGCACCGGACAAGGTCAGGCGTATGGCTGCGATTTGACTTACGACTACGTCAAAATCAACGCGAGTTACCGGACATGAAACAACGGAAAATCGTCAAACTCGGCGGAAGCGTTTGGGACACGCTTGATCCGGACTATTTCAAAGAATGGCAGGCGTGGCTTGAGGCGGGGCATGAACTTGTGATCGTTCATGGGGGTGGACCTGCGTTGTCCGCTTATTGCGAGCATCAACAAATCGAACCTATGTTTCAAGACGGACGTCGTATCACGACAGCGGACGTGTTGACCGGTGCCGAGCGCGTGCTCGCGGGGGAGATGCAAACTGAAATCGTTGCTGCCCTCGGTCGTCATCATATTCAAGCGGTCGGTCTCTCGGGTGTGGACGGACAGACGCTGACAGGAAAACAATTGGTGGAACTCGGAGCGGTCGGTGAAGTCGACCGGGTCGAGACAGACTTGTTCGAGCTATTGCTCGCGAGTCGCTACGTGCCTGTCGTGACATCATTATTACACGGTACGGAAGGCACGTTGAACTGTAACGGGGACGATTGTGCGATCGCAGTCGCGGTCGCTCTGCAGGCCGACTGCTTCGAAATGATCACCGACGTACCAGGTATCCGGATTGATGGGACGTTCCGTCAAACGCTGACACGTGAGGACATCCAGACGGCCATCGCCACAGGGGATATCTATGGGGGGATGATCCCGAAAACCGAGGCGCTGTTGGCTGCTCTAACAGGAGGGATTGATATCGCCGTCATCCGTGACGGCAAGGACCCGGTTCATCCCGGGACAACACTACAGGAGGTGCACCATGCATTCACTACTACCGACCTACGGACAACGACATATTGAGATTGAGCAGGCGAACGGATCGTATGTGACCGACACCACGGGGAAACGGTACCTCGATTTCGTCATGGGTATCGCCGTCTGCGGCACGGGCCATCGTCATCCACACGTAAGCCAAGCGCTAGAGGCGCAGCTTCAAAAAGTGTGGCACACGTCGAACCTTTACAACATCAGCAGACAAACTCGCGTCGCCGAGATGCTCGTCTCCGAGACTCATTTGACGCATGCGTTCTTCTGTAACAGTGGGACCGAGGCGAACGAAGGGGCGTTCAAATTGATTCGGAAATGGACGAACAAGACGAAAATCGTGACGTTCACGAAATCGTTCCACGGTCGCTCGTTCGCCATGCTTGGGGCCACGGGGCAAGACAAGGTCAAAGCCGGATTCGGCCCGATGGTGGCTGATTTTGTACACGCACCGTTCAACGACATGGACGCACTCGACATGATCGATGCCGATACGGCTGCGGTCTGGCTTGAAATCGTCCAAGGCGAGGGCGGGGTCGTCGTCGCTGACTCGGTATGGCTCGAAGCGCTTCAAGCGAAAGCGACTGAGCACGGGGTCAAAATCGTCGTCGATGAGGTGCAGACCGGGATTGCCCGCACAGGTACCCGCTTCGCGTTCGAACAGACACCGCTTAAACCGGACGTCGTCACGCTCGCGAAAGGGCTCGGCAGCGGTTTCCCTGTCGGAGCGATTTTGACAGCAGCAGGTGCGGAGCACGTCTTCACGGCTGGCAGTCACGGTTCGACGTTCGGCGGCAATCCGCTCGCGATGGCAGCGGCGGAAGCGACGCTCGACATTTTGTTCGAGGCGGACGCACTCGCCCACGTCAATGCGATGGGGGCACGATTACGAGCGGGCTTGGAACAATTTGTCGACGGAGAGACGTTCATCGAGGTCCGTGGACTCGGCTTGATGCTCGGGCTCGTCGCGACGCAACCGGTCGCGCCATGGATCGAACAGTTGCGAGACGCGGGCCTCCTGGTCGTTGCGGCAGGTCCGGACGTGATTCGCGTCTTACCGTCTTTGCTGCTTACGGAAGCCGAAGTGGATGAGGCGCTCGCAATCATTGGACAGGTGATTACAAAGGAGATGGTGTCATGACGGGGACAGTGACGTTACAAAGCGGTGAACAGTTCAACGGGACGTGGGAGACGAGTGCGTGCTTGGCGAAAGGAGAGGTCGTCTTCTTCACAGGGATGACCGGTTATCAAGAAGTGTTGACCGATCCGTCGTACGCCGGTCAAATCGTCGCGTTCACATATCCGCTCATCGGGCAATATGGGTTGACCGACGCAGCATCGGAAAGTGCGGACATTCAAGTGGCGGGCGTGCTCGTCCAGACGTTAGCCGGCAACGGGGCGGCGACCGACTTGAAGGATTGGCTGGAGCAGTCCGGTGTGCCGGTACTGTCTGACGTCGACACGCGCTCGCTCGTCCATGCGCTCCGTGAACACGGCGATCAGTGGGGTGTGATGACGTCTGAATCAGATGTGTCGTTCGATGGGGACCTACATCAGATTACGGAGACCGTTTCGACGCCAAGTCATGTGCGTCACGGCGACGGGGCGAACGGACACATCGTCTGTCTTGATTTCGGCGTGAAGGCGTCGATGGTTCAAGCGATGGTGGAGCGAGGGTACGCGGTAACGGTCGTTCCGTTCGATATGACGGTCGCCCAAGTCCACGCGCTCGCACCGACCGGGATTCTCGTGTCGAACGGTCCGGGAGACCCACGTGATTTGGTCGACTACCTCGACAATGTGCGTGACGTGGCACTGTCGTATCCGACACTCGGCATTTGTATGGGCCATCAACTGCTCGCGCTCGCCTTCGGGTGTGAGATTGAAAAACAGGCTTACGGACACCGCGGATCCAATCATCCGGTCCGGAACGTCCAGACGGGTGAAGTGTGGATGACGTCGCAAAATCATGGGTACGTCGTCACACGGGACAGTTTGGAAGCGACGCCGCTCGAACTGCTATTTGAGAACGTGAACGATTTGTCGGTCGAAGGGACGTTGCACCGGACGGCCCCGATTCTAACGGCTCAGTTCCATCCGGAGGCCAGTCCGGGACCGAAGGAAGCGCAAGCCATCTTTGATCGCTTCGACGAAATGATTCAGCAAGGGGTGAACGTCTATGCATAAAAAAGTACTCGTCATCGGCTCGGGTCCGATTATCATCGGACAGGCGGCCGAGTTTGACTATTCGGGCACACAGGCGTGCCAAGCGCTCCGAGAAGCAGGTTGTGAGGTCGTACTCTTTAACTCGAACCCGGCCACGATCATGACCGATCCCGGTTTGGCCGACCACACGTACATCGAGGCGATGACGTTAGAGAAGGCCGAATTGATTATCGAGACAGAACGTCCGACCCACTTGCTCGCCACGGTCGGCGGGCAGACTGCCCTTAACTTGGCGCTCGCCTTGGACGAGGCCGGCGTGCTCGAACGATACGGCATCAACCTTCTCGGTACGTCGCTTGAGACGATCCGTGACGGGGAAGACCGCGAACGGTTCAAACAGAAAATGAACGAACTCGGGGAACCGCTCCCGGTCAGCACGACGATTGAATCGATCGACGCCCTTGATCACTTCATCGCCGAGACAGGCGTCCCGCTCATCGTCCGTCCGGCGTTCACGCTCGGCGGAACCGGCGGTGGGATTGCGGAGACGGTGGACGCGGCGTATACGCTCGCGAAGCGTGGTCTCGAAGCGAGTCCCATCTCGCAGTGTTTGATTGAGCAGAGCATTGCCGGCTATAAAGAGTTTGAATACGAAGTCATGCGTGACGCCAACGGGACGTGCATCATCGTCTGCAATATGGAAAACATCGACCCGGTCGGCGTCCATACGGGCGATTCGGTTGTGTTCGCCCCGGCCCAGACGTTATCGGATGTCATGCATCAGACGTTACGGAGCGCCGCGTTCCGAATCGTCTCGGCCCTCGGTGTCGTCGGCGGGTGTAACATCCAGTTCGCCGTCCATCCGACGGAAGACGCCTATTACGTGATTGAAGTGAACCCGCGCGTGTCGCGTAGCTCGGCGCTCGCCTCGAAAGCGACCGGGTATCCGATCGCGAAGATCGCCACCCGTCTTGCCCTCGGGGAACGACTCGACGCTTGCATCAATCCCGTCACGAACGGGACGATGGCGAGCTTCGAACCGGCCCTCGATTATGTGACGGCGAAAGTGCCGACGTTCCCGTTCGATTTGTTCAATGGGACGGACCGGACGCTCGGACCGCAGATGAAAGCGACCGGGGAGAGCATGGCGATGGGCAAAACACTCGAAGAAGCGCTACAGAAAGCGTGGCGCGGTGCCGGTGTCGAGCAGAGTCCGCTTTATCCGAATTGGATGGCGACAGCCGATCCTGACGCGTTATACGCTGAAATTTCGGCTCCGACTGATCGTCGTCTCCTGGCGTGCCTCGCACTACTCGATCGGGGAATCGCCACGGCGTCACAGCTTGAAGCGCTGACGGGTATCGCCCCGCACTTCATGATGACGTTCGATCGACTCGTGACGACAATCCGTCTGGACCTGTCTATGAAAGAAAACTTGTTGCGAGCGAAACGGTTCGGTTTCACCGACGCCCAGATTGCGCAGCAGATGAACGTCACGGCCGACGCAGTCGCAGCGATGCGGCTCGAACACGACATCCATCCGGTCTATCAGATGATTGATACGTGTGCCGCCGAGTTCGAGAGCCGCACACCGTACTTTTACGGGTCGTGGCACGGGACGTCTGAAGTCGTACCGAGCGAGCGTCCGAAAGTCGCCATCATCGGGTCTGGACCGATTCGCATCGGACAAGGCATCGAGTTCGATTACAGTTCGGTGCATGCCGTCTGGGCGCTTCAAAAACTCGGGGTCGAGACGATCATGATCAACAATAACCCGGAGACGGTGTCGACCGATTTCACGATCGCCGACAAACTGTACGTCGAACCGTTGACGATTGAAGATGTTGTGCACGTATTGGAGGCAGAAGGCTGTCAGGACGTCCTCATCCAGTTCGGCGGCCAGACCGGCATTTCACTCGCCCATGCACTAGAAGCCAAAGGCTATCACTTGCTCGGGGCGACGGCAGACGTCATCGATCAAATGGAGGACCGGGATCGGTTCTATCAATTCCTCGACGAGATCGGGGTGGCCCACATCCCTGGCGAAGAGGTCGGATCGGTTGACGACTTGACGTCCGCGATCGATCGTCTCGGCTATCCATGTGTCGTCCGTCCTTCCTACGTCATCGGTGGAAAAGGCATGTATATCATCCGGACCGCAGCGGATTTGCACCAAGTCGAATCACACTTGACCTATCCGCTCCTTGTCGATGCGTATGTCGATGGACGTGAACTCGAAGTCGACTGTGTCACTGACGGGAAAACCGTCTACATTCCGGCCTTGCTCGAACAGATTGAGGCAGCCGGTGTCCATTCGGGCGATTCGACGATGATTCTGCCGCCGGTCAAAACGTCACGCGCGCAACAAGCCGAGATTGAAGCCATCGTTCAAACGATTGGTCAAGCGCTCGCATATAAGGGTGCGCTCAATATCCAATTCGTGTTGAAAGACGACGTCATCTACGTACTCGAAATCAATCCGCGTGCATCTCGGACGGTCCCGATCGTCAGTAAAGTGACCGGGGAACCACTCATCGAATGGGCGACGCTCGCGGCGTTCGGCCATGAGTTGGCAACCATCGTCCCAGAGGCACGTCCGGTATGGAGCGGCTATGCCATCAAGACACCGGTGTTCTCGAGTTTGAAATTGCCGGGCGTCGACCCGCTCACCGGACCCGTCATGCGTTCGACTGGAGAGACACTCCAATTCAGCATGACCCCTTACGTGTCCGAACGCTTCTGTTACGATGCGACGACGGCGCGCATCATGAATCGGACTGAGACCGTAGCCGGCCAAGGCTGGTCATCATATAGTGATCAAGCGCTCGATGAGACGACCGAGTTCCAAAACGTGTCGGTCCTATTTTCAAACGCACCAGAAGAACAAGCGGCACGTGAGACGGCCGTCCGCAACGGCGTCCACGTCATCTCGGAGACACATCTTGCCGAGTACTATCAACAAGCGATGCAAGCGGAACCGATGCCGGTCCGTTCACTTCAAACGATGCAGACAGGAGAGGGACTACCATTATGACGACGAAAACAATCAATCATCTACTGACACTCGAGGAACTGACTCCGTCCGCACTCGACGACTTGCTTGGACTCGCGGCCAAGGTCAAACGACAGCCGGAAGCGTTCCAGTCGGCGCTCGCCGGCAAGAAAGTGGCGCTCTTGTTCGAGAAGGCCTCGACCCGGACCCGGATGTCGTTCGAGGTCGGTGTCGTCGAACTCGGCGGTTATCCGCTGTTCTTGAGCAGCAGTGATTTACAGATCGGACGCGGGGAACCGCTGACGGATACGATTCAAGTCATGAGCCGCTATGTCGACGCGCTCATGATTCGGACGTATGCCCACGAGACGGTCGAGACGCTCGCTTCGGCAGGGTCGATTCCAATCATCAACGGATTGACCGATTCCCATCACCCGTGCCAAGTACTCGCCGACTTGTTGACGGTCGAGGAAGTGTTCGGCACGAGAACGGGGAAGACGTTGACGTACATCGGCGACGGGAACAATATGGCCCACTCGCTCATGATCGGGGGCGCGCTCAGCGGGATGCACATCCGCATCGCCTCGCCGGAAGCATATACGGTCGAGACCGAGATTTTCGAACGGGCGAACGAACTCGCGGCGACTACTGGAGGCAGCGTTACGTTGTGGCAAGACCCGATCGCTGCGGCAGCGGGTGCGGACGTCATTTACACGGATGTGTTCGCGAGCATGGGGCAAGAAGCGGAAGCGGCGGAACGGTTGACGCAGTTTGCGACGTTCCAAGTCGATGCTTCGCTCATGCAGCAAGCGAAGTCAGATGCGATTTTCCTGCACTGTCTCCCGGCCCATCGCGGCGAAGAAGTGACGGCCGACGTCATCGACGGTCCGCAATCGGTCGTGTTCGATCAAGCTGAGAATCGATTGCACGCGCAAAAGGCGCTCATGCTCACCTTGCTCGGCTAAACGAAAAGAGAGGATTCGCCGCTCGGGCGAATCCTCTCTTTTTACTGTCATAAAAAGCGGGCGAACAGGCCGAATACGGCCAATCCGACAATCACGTAGAAAATCCATTTGCCTTCACCCGTATGAATGATGGGCGGGGAATACTTGCGTGGCTTGTACTTCCCGTAACGGAGCGGGCGCGAATACGGCACCGTGAACCGGGAGAGCGGGATCGCGAGCAAGAACCCGGCCAGAAAACCATACACATGTCCCCAAAGTGACACGTTCGCACCGATGAGCGTGAACACGGCGCTGATGGCGACGAAGATATAGACGAGTCGAGCGTCCTGGCTGTAGATGAGCGTCCGGCGGAACCGACCGATGTACACATAAAAACCGAGAATCGCTAAAATCGCACCGGAAGCACCGGCTTGCAGGTAGAACAGTTCACTCACCGTGAAGAACGTGAGCAAGTTGGCAAGCACACCGGCCACGATATAGAACACGGCGAACTTGATGTGACCGACCATGCGTTCCATGGCAGGTCCGAAGATAATCAAAGCGAACGAGTTGAACAGCAAATGACCGAGCCCTAAATGGATGAAGTTGGCCGTCAAGAGACGGTACCATTCCCCTTGGGCGAGTGCGAGATGGAATGACCCGCCGAGTGCGACAATCCGGAGGTCGGGGACCAAAGAATCGATGACAAACACGAGCAGTTGGATTACAATGAACAGCGTTACGAGCGGATACGCCCGGACGAACGTTTGAACATTCTCAGTACGACTAAACATAGCATCACCTCTTTCCTTAATTGTATAAGGAAACGAGTGAAAAAGGAAAGGAGCGAGTGTCCTGTGATTGTGGGGATCGGAATCGATATCGTCGAGCTCGAGCGGATTGCTCGCTCGCTCAAAAATGACCGTTTCGTCGCACGTCTGTTGACCACAGCCGAGCGGGCGCTTGCGGACGCCTATCCAGAACAACGGCGCATCGAATTCGTCGCTGGACGATTTGCGGCGAAAGAAGCGTATGCCAAAGCGGTCGGGACCGGGATTGCCCGGGGCCTGTCGTGGCAACAAATCGAAATTTTACCGGATGAGACCGGACGGCCGCATATGACGGCGCCGTACTCAGGCCGGATTCATATGAGTATCAGCCACAGCGAGCAATATGCCGTGGCACAAGTCATCATTGAAGAGGGGGATCACGATGTTTCGTCCAAGTTGGATTGAAATCGATCGGGCGGCGATCAAACATAACGTAATCGAAATTAAAAAACGGATCCCGCAAGCGCTCATGGCCGTCGTCAAAGCGAACGCTTACGGGCATGGTGCCGTCGAAGTGGCAAAGATTGCGCTTGATAACGGAGCGACGATGCTCGGTGTGGCCTTACTCGAGGAGGCAATCGAGCTCCGAGAGGCCGGGATTAAAGCGCCAATTCTCGTCATGGAGGCCCAGTTCCCAGAATATGCGGGCGTCGCAGCCGAACACGATGTGACGTTGTCCGTCTTTTCGGCCGACTGGTTGCGTGAGGCGTGCACACATCTATCTGACCGTCCACTCACCGTTCATGTGAAAGTCGACACCGGTATGGGTCGTCTCGGTTTGCGGACCCGCGCCGAACTTGATGCCCTTTTAGAAGCGGCAGATGACCGTTTTATCGTCGAAGGGATTTATACGCACTTTGCGACAGCGGATGAGCCGGACAGTGAGCTTTACTATGAGCAGCAGGAGCGGTTCGGTCAGTTGATAGATGGACTCCACTCGCGATTCCGCTACATTCATACGTCAAACTCGGCCGGAGCGATCCGCATGGCCGGACAAGACGTGCCGTACAACGTGGTGCGGGTCGGAATTGCGATTTATGGGCTCTACCCGTCAGCTGAAATGGCTTCCTTCTATTCATTTTTACGTCCGGCCTTCACGTTGAAGAGCAAGCTCATGCAAGTGAAGCAACTCGAAGCTGGACAGACGATCAGCTACGGGGCGACATACACGACGGCAGGGGACGAGTGGATCGGTACCGTGCCGGTAGGATATGCCGACGGCTGGATTCGTAAAGCGAGCGGCTTCGAAGTAGACGTCAATGGAGAGCGCTGTCCCATTATCGGTCGTGTCTGCATGGATCGCTTCATGGTGAGGCTTCCTAAAGAGCTGCCGGTCGGAACTGTGGTCACGCTCATCGGCGGACCAGTCGCGATTGACGAACTGGCCACGCATCTCGAGACAATCAACTATGAGGTCGTCTGTCAATTAACGAATCGCCTCCCGCGACGTTATGTGTAAAGCGGAAAACGTGTGAAATTATCTGAATTCTTTCGGGAATTCTCTATATTTTCCCAAACTCGCGTGTTATATTGGTAAAGAACGCGGGAATATTTCCGCCAGTCATTGAAACGATTCTGGAGGTGTAAGATGTTGAAACAGCGAACTGCGGGTGCTTTAGCGTCCGTTCCAGATCGGTTCTCGCAACATGTGGGTCCGATTTCGATGAAAGACCGTGAATCATTGTCATTGAACGATGTAGTGACGTACTTGTCCAAAGAAATTGCTGATCGACAACAAACACTGCGCGAAGAATTGGCGAGAGGCTATCAAGAGATGGCCGCGTTTAATTTGAATATGGCAGAAGAGATGCTGATGATTGAGACGGAAGCCGAACATGCTCTCTTACGTCAAGTAAGCGGGGTGTGAGCGGAGTGATCGTAAAGCGTGGTGACGTGTTTTATGCGAATCTGTCGCCCGTAGTCGGTTCAGAGCAAGGTGGAGTTCGTCCGGTTCTCGTCATTCAAAACGATATCGGCAATCGCTTTAGCCCGACCGTCATTGTCGCTGCGATTACGGCTCAGATCCAGAAAGCAAAACTGCCGACTCATGTAGAGGTATATCAAGTCAAACATGGTCTCGAACGAGATTCCGTGATTTTGCTTGAACAGATTCGAACGATTGATAAGCGTCGTCTGACGGATAAAGTCACTCATCTTGATGATGAGACGATGCACAAAGTTGACCGAGCGCTAGAGATTAGTCTGGGATTAATCCCTCTCTAGCTTACATATAAAGAAACCGATACATAGGTATCGGTTTTTTTTCAAAAAAATCTTTAAAAAATAGTTTAGAATTCTGTAAAACGGGAATTTAGTTTAATCGTACTCAATTTTTCTGTACGCACATTAGGAGGGAATATACGATGGATTTAGCGATTCGCGAGCAAGTCATTGGAGAACAATTACACCTTTACGTATCCGGAGAAGTGGATACATATACCGCACCAAAATTGAAGGAAGTCTTGCACCCGGCTATCACGGAACAAGATGTTACCGTTCATTTGGATGAAGTGGATTATATGGATTCAACTGGTCTCGGCGTATTTGTCGGTGCCCTTAAAATAGCCAAACGTAATGAGAAAGAGTTGTCGCTCGTCGGCGTCACTGACCGCGTCAATCGTCTCTTTGAATTGACAGGACTGCACAAGTTGCTTTCGATCAATACAAACGTAAGAGGTGGCACGCAATGAGTAACATCGAACAGACGGTGATGACGTTCCCGGCCAAACCGGAGTATGTCGGTGTGGTCCGTTTAGTCGTCTCAGGAATCGCTAACCGTATGGGATATACGTACGACGAGATCGAAGATATTAAAATTGCGGTCTCGGAAGCCTGTGGCAATGCTGTTCAACATGCTTATGAAGACCAAGAAGGTGAAGTGAAACTCACGTGTGGCGTCCATCAAGATCGTCTCGAAATGACAATCGAGGACTCGGGCAAAACGTTTGCCGACGACGTGAAACGCCAAGCGGCGCCAGTCGAAGAGACGGCTGAAATTGAATCGCTTCACGAAGGAGGACTCGGTCTTTTCCTCATTGAAGCCTTAATGGATGACGTCTCGATCAACAAGGACAATGGTGTCAAGGTGACGATGACGAAACTCCTTAACAGGGACGAGGTGGATCAGAGTGCCAGCAAAATCTCAACAACGCCATCACAGTGATGATGAAGTATTAGAGTGGATTGAGCGTTATCAACAGGACGATCAAAATGAAGAAGTCCAGATGCTCCTCATTAACCGATACTCGGACCTCGTTGAGGCACTTGCACGAAAGTTTTCACGCGGCCGGGCTATCCACGATGACCTCGTTCAAGTCGGGATGATCGGACTTCTCGCTGCCCTTCGTCGTTTCGACCCTGAGTTCGGACGCAGTTTCGAATCGTTTGCCGTTCCGACGATTATCGGTGAAATCAAGCGTTTCATCCGTGACAAGACGTGGAGCGTCCACGTTCCGCGCCGGATTAAAGAGCTTGGACCGAAAATCAAGAAGACGGTCGAGGAATTGACGACCGAGTTGCAACGTTCACCGCGCATCGATGAGATTGCCGATCACCTCGGCGTTTCCGATGAAGAGATTCTCGAGACGCTCGAGATGGGCAAGAGCTACCAAGCCCTTTCCGTCGACAGCTCAATCGAAGCGGACAACGAAGGTTCGACCGTCACGCTCCTCGACCTTGTCGGAAGCCAAGAACGTGGCTACGAATCGGTCGACCAGCGCCTCATCCTTGAAAAAGCGTTCAGTGTGCTGAACGAACGGGAACAGGCGATTTTAGAATGTGCTTATTATAAAAACATGAGCCAAAAAGAGACGGGTGAACTCCTCGGGATTTCGCAGATGCACGTATCGCGCTTGCAGCGACGCGCGCTTGAGAAGTTACGTGAGGCCATCAAAGTCCCGCTCAACGAAGTATTTTCAAACGATGACTAAATGGTCATCGTTTTTTTGTCGTCTAGGCGTGAGTTTGCTACACTTCTAGAGAGAAGAGAAAAGGAAGTGATTCGATTGATTACGAAAGTCGCAAAAGAGTTGAAGTTGAAGACGAGTCAAGTCGAGACGGTGCAACAACTTGCCGCGGACGGAGCGACGATTCCGTTCATGGCCCGGTACCGTAAAGAAATGACCGGTAATCTCGATGAAGTCGAAATTAAAGCGATTCTCGACGCCTTACAATATGAAGAGAGTTTGCACAAGCGTAAGACGGACGTCCTCGCCAAACTTGAAGAACTCGAGAAGGCGACGCCGGAATTGACACGGGCACTTGAAGCGGCGACGAGCCTGCAACAAGTCGATGACATTTATCTCCCTTATCGTCCGAAGCGACGGACGAAAGCCGAACAAGGGCGGGAGAAAGGACTACAAGCCCTCGCTGACTGGTATCGTCAACCGACACCCTATTCGCTGAAAGAAGCGCAGTCGTTAGCGGGTGACCTTTCGCTTGAAGAAGCACTTCCGTTCGTCCAATCGATCATTGGGGAGGAGTGGGGCGAAGTGGCGACGCTTCGACAATCACTTCGAACACGGGTCCGGAAAGAGGCGCTCCTTCGTTCGCGGAAGAAAAAACAAGCGGAAGATGAGAAAGAAGTGTTCGCCCAGTATTATGAATATGAAGAAAAAATCGCAGGAATCGTCCCGCACCGGATTCTCGCTTTGAACCGGGGAGAGCGCACGGACGTGTTGCAAGTGAAGATTGTCTTCGACGAAGCCGGCTTCATGCGACAAACGCTCGGCAAGTTTGACCGTTTGCCGACAGAGAAACGCGAACTCGTAACGCTCGCCGTGAAGGATGCGTTCAAGAAGTCGGTATTTCCGGTCATCGAACGTGAGGTTCGTAGCGAATTGACCGAGACGGCCGAAGAACAGGCCATCGACGTGTTCTCGAAAAACTTGAAGCAACTCTACATGCAACCGCCGCTTCGTGAGGTCGTCGTCCTAGGGATTGACCCGGCCTATCGCACAGGTTGTAAATGGGCCGTCGTAAATGAAATCGGGAAAGTCGAAGAAGTCGGTGTCTTCTATCCGACGGCACCGAAACACGATGTCGCGGGATCGGAAAAAGTGCTATCGTCGCTCGTGAAACGTTATCCGATTTCGGTCATCGTCATCGGGAATGGAACCGCATCCCGTGAAACGGAGCAATTCGTATCGAACTGGCTGAAGAAAGCTGAACGCGAGATTGCTTACGCCATCGTCAATGAGGCGGGGGCGAGTGTCTATTCGGCGTCAGAGATTGCACGGTCTGAGTTCCCGGAATTGAAAGTAGAAGAACGCTCGGCTGTCTCGATCGCCCGACGTATCCAAGACGCGATGGCCGAACTCGTTAAAGTCGACCCGCAATCGGTGGGGGTTGGACAGTATCAACACGACGTCAGTCAAAACAAGCTGAAGGGGTCGCTCGAGTTTGTCGTCGAGAGTGTCGTCAACATGGTCGGTGTGGATGTGAACCGAGCCTCGGAATCGCTGCTCACATATGTATCTGGATTGAACAAGACGACGGCTAAAAATATTGTCGCGTATCGGGATGAGTTCGGGCGCTTTGATACGCGGAAAGAAATCAAGAAAGTGCCTCGTCTTGGAGCGAAGGCGTATGAGCAAGCAGCCGGCTTTTTACGGATCACGAACGGAAGCGATGTACTCGATCAAACGGAGATTCATCCGGAGAGCTATAAGTTGACGCTCTCTCTATTGAAGGAACTCGGTGTTTCGAAGCAAGCGGTCGGTACGGCTGAACTGCGAGATCGATTGAAGACGGTTGACGCCAAAGTGCTAAGTGAGAAGCTAGATGCCGGATTACCGACAGTCGAAGATATCTTGAAGTCGCTCGCGAAGCCTGGACGTGACCCGCGCGAAGATATTCAGAAACCATTGCTTCGGACCGACGTCATGAACTTGGAGGACCTTCAAGTGGGGATGGAGTTCCAAGGAACGGTGCGAAACGTCATCGACTTTGGGGCGTTCGTTGATATCGGGGTGAAGCAAGATGGACTCGTCCATATTTCGAAATTGTCGAATCGCTACGTCAAGCATCCGCTTGATGTCGTCGCAGTCGGTGATATCGTCACCGTATGGATCGAACAAGTGGACGCCAATCGTGGGCGAATCAGTCTCACGATGTTGGAGCCGAAGCCTTAAATAAGAAGGAACTAGTACCGGGCAAAATGTTTTTCATTTTGTTCGGGTTTTTTTATAAAAAAGTGTTGACGGTCTTTTCTGCCCGTGCTATCTTATAGAAGTCGCCGAGAGACGACATGGAATATTAAAGCTTTTCTAAAAAAGTGATTGACAGGTTTCTGGTTTGCGGTTACAATTTAAATCGTTACTTCGATAAATTCAAGCAACGTTCCGCAATAGCTCAGTGGTAGAGCAACCGGCTGTTAACCGGTAGGTCGTAGGTTCAAATCCTACTTGCGGAGCCATTTTATTTTGGAGACGTACCCAAGAGGCTATAAGGGGCTCCCCTGCTAAGGGAGTAGGCTGGGAAACCGGTGCGAGGGTTCGAATCCCTCCGTCTCCGCCACTTATTTTTAGAAAACACATACATCTGGCCCGTTGGTCAAGCGGTTAAGACACCGCCCTTTCACGGCGGTAACACGGGTTCGAATCCCGTACGGGTCACCATCATACGGAGGATTAGCTCAGCTGGGAGAGCACCTGCCTTACAAGCAGGGGGTCGGCGGTTCGATCCCGTCATCCTCCACCATTTCAAATTTAAGCACGTATAACGGTCTTGTGGTGTAGGGGTTAACATGCCTGCCTGTCACGCAGGAGATCGCGGGTTCAAATCCCGTCAAGACCGCCATTTACGTTGGGCCGTAGCCAAGTGGTAAGGCATCGGATTTTGATTCCGACATGCGAAGGTTCGATCCCTTCCGGCCCAGCTTATATTTGAGTCATTAGCTCAGTTGGTAGAGCATCTGACTTTTAATCAGAGGGTCGCAGGTTCGAGCCCTGCATGACTCACCATTTTTATCCCTCGCAACACCTTAATACGCTGCGGTCGTGGCGGAATCGGTAGACGCGCTAGGTTGAGGGCCTAGTGGTGGTTAACACCGTGGAGGTTCAAGTCCTCTCGACCGCACCAATATGCACCCTTAGCTCAGCTGGATAGAGCGTTAGACTACGAATCTAAAGGCCGGGAGTTCGAATCTCTCAGGGTGCACCATTTTTATTATGGGCCTATAGCTCAGCCGGTTAGAGCGCACGCCTGATAAGCGTGAGGTCGGTGGTTCGAGTCCACTTAGGCCCACCATTTTAACTGACGAACTTTGAAAACTGAACGATGAGGCAAAAATAAGTTTTACAATTTTTGAATGAAGCGCAAGCTTCGTCATTTTTAAAGAGCTATATCAAATTCTTTGGAGAGTTTGATCCTGGCTCAGGACGAACGCTGGCGGCGTGCCTAATACATGCAAGTCGAGCGCAGGA
>NZ_JACSLO010000021.1:0-25056 GCF_018618195.1 Exiguobacterium sp. s7
GGCAAGTCCTTTTTCTTTTCTAAAATAGGAGTGCAGAGTTGTGTACGTTTCCGTTGCACACTTCTGCACTCCTATTTTGCATTACACACACTTCGCATATCCAAACTCCCCAGACCCAGATGACGTCCAACGAACTGAGGAATTCATGCATAAAATGCAGTACTACTGTGAAGTACTTTGTCGTGGCAAATATCCGAACTACATTAAAAAAGAATTAGAGCGCGAGAATATCTCTTTGCCGTTTGAAGAAGGAGACGCCGATACATTGTATCGTGGTCCTGTTGATTTTATTTCATATAGCTATTACTTAACTCACGTTATCGTCAAGGAGTCGCCTCTCGAATTCTCTGGTTTGAATGGCGTGAAGACAGGCTATAAAAACCAGCATGTGGAGCAAAGTGAATGGGGATGGAGTATCGATCCGAAAGGTTTACGCTATTCCTTAAATTACTTGTATGATCGATATCAGTTACCACTTATGATTGTTGAAAACGGTCTTGGGGCCGTTGACACGCTCACGCCGGACAAGAAAGTACATGATGACTATCGTATCGCCTATCTTCGGAGTCATATCGAAGAAATGAAAAAAGCAGTCGCGATTGACGGGGTTCCGTTACTTGGCTATATGGCATGGGGTCCAATCGATCTGATTGCAGCCAGTACGGGAGAAATGAAGAAACGGTATGGGTTCATCTATGTAGACTTGGACGACGAAGGGAACGGGACCCTAGAACGGATTAAAAAAGATTCGTTCTACTGGTATAAAAAAGTCATAGCTTCAAATGGAGATGATCTGACTTGAATTAAGACGGAGGTATGGAATGATTCGTATCAAAAAAGTATTAAATTCAAGTGTCGTGATTGTCGAGGACAAATCAAAGCTTGAGTACATTTTAATTGGAAAAGGAATTGGTTTCGGGCAGAAAATCGGAAATGTTGTCGCTCCACCTGAAGCCTCCCAAATGTTCATACCCGCTGACGATGTCCGTATTAAAGAGTTCATAGGACTGGTGACTGAAATTCCTCCTGAATTCGTCGAGTTCACTCGAGAAATCGTTGCATATGCTGAGGAAAAGCTAGCTACAAAGCTCAATGCCGGTATCTTTTTAACACTGACAGACCACCTTCACTTTGCGGTAAAACGTTATTATAAAGGTATTACTATCAGCAACCGAGTATTTTGGGAAATTCGAAACTATTATCCACAGGAATTCAAGATTGGAAGTTATGCGGTTAATCTCATGAATGAACGATTTAAAATCGAACTGCCTATTAAAGAGGCAGCCAATATTGCTTTTCATATTATCAACGCGCAAGGAGAAAGAGAAGAAACACGTGATGGCATGCGCTACGCCAAGATGATTGGGAGTATTGTGAACCTTATTCGATATGCTTACAATATTGAAACCGATGAAGAAGATATTCATTATTCATGATTCATCACACATGTGAAATATTTCGCTGAACGCTTTTATGCTGGAAAAATATTGAATGAAGAATCCGATCAACTATTTGAACAGATTGCGAACATCTACCCAAAGGCCATGAATGGTTCATTCAAAGTACGGGACTACCTTAAACAGTTGCACGGTGTGACAATTCCTAATGAGGAACTAGCTTATCTAGCCGTTCATATTCATCGACTGACAACTAATATGGATTTGAATAAACAATAACTTTCTTAATTACCTGGTTCTTTTTGACGAAGACCAGGTTTTTTCTATACTGAACAAAAAAATATCCATTTTTTATAATCGAGCAGCTATAGGCCGCATGACATATGTGTGTTTTTCACCACTGATTCGATTTCTTTAGATCGGCGTGACGGGCTCCTTTAATAACTTTTTCAGAAAAGATAAAAGGAAAGAACAACTTTGCTCTTTCCTACAATTTCAGTCAAGTGTTAATAATTATTTATACATCGCACGTCTTCATGCTTAGTTTTGGGATGACAGGGCTTCTGCGGTTCGGATTCCACTACAATCCAACGCCCTCGGCTGAATTGAATCCAAAGGACGATCGCCTTAAAGACGATGTCTAGACCGATGGCGATCCACACTCCTGCAATGCCCATCTGCATCTGAATCGCCAATACATATACTGCCCCAGTCCGGATCACCCACATACCGATCGTGGTCAGATACATTGGAAACTTCGTATTGTTCGCTCCTTGGAATCCACCGGTCAATACAAGGACAACTGCTAGGAAAGGCTGGAAGACCGCTGCTATTTTTAACGCGACATCGATGTCTTTGATGACTTGGGGATCGTCGGTGAAAAGTGAACCTGCCCATCCTCCGAAGAAGAATAAGACAACCCCGAATAAGGACATGAAGCCCATCGCCATGAACGTGCTCAATCTGGCATATTCTTTGGCGGTCTCGTGGTCTCCCGCTCCGATGTTGCGACCGACGAGAATGGTTGCTGCTGTCGCGAAACCATATGCCAACATATAAGAGAACACCTCTAGATTCCCTGCAATTTGATGCGCGGCGAAGGTGTTCGTCCCGAGTACCACGATGAATCCGAAATACACGATCTGTCCGGCTCTCATGACCAATCGCTCGATAGCCGCCGGGCTTCCAAGGTTCACGAGCTCCAACTGGTGTTCGAGATCCGGTCTCCAGAAATCTTTCCTGAAGGCGATGACTTCCGTCTTACGAATATAGTTCATCAATAAGAGCGTCCCGACGAGCCGGGCGATGACGGTCGCGAGTGCCGCTCCGACGAGACCAAGTTCGGGGATGATCCAAAAACCGAAAATCAACATATAGTCGAGCACAATATTGACGACATTGATGACGATACTCACCTTCATCGGTGATTTTGTATCTCCCGCACCTCGTAAGATACTACTGAGCACAAACATCAATGCCATCACGATCGATGGGATCCCGACAATTTTGAAGTAGGTGCTACCAGCTTCTAAAACGTCATTCTCCACCCCCATCAACCGCAGGAGAGGCTCAGCGAAAAATAGCGTCACGACCCCAAAGGTCACCCCGACCACGACAGATAGGACGATGGCCTGCTGCGCGATATGTCTCGCGCGCTCGATTCGTTCTGCGCCTAAGTTATTGGCGACATAAACGTTTACTGCCACACCGATTGCCATAAAGACAGCTAAGTAGATGGCGAGGACGGCATTCGTCACTCCTACCGCTGACACTTCTGCTAGGCCGATTCTTGAGACGAACAGCGTATCGACAAATCCGAGCAACGTTTGGAAAAAATTCTCGGCAACCGCTGGTAACGCGAGTAGAAGGATGAATTTCATCTTGGTTTTTCGATCACCATGAGTGTCCAGCCGCTCACTTTCTATCATCTGAGTCCTCTCCTTCGAAAATTATGCTTACAACGATTACAGGAAAGCGACCCAACGAGGAACCATGGGTCGCTCATGGTCAATCTGAGACACGAATGACGAAAGGATAGGTGTGCACAGTCCCATGGAACTGGAATTCGGCCCAGACCTTGTATAGGCCAGGTTTATGGAAGACCGTCTCAAATTCCGTCGTATCATGAGAAGAAGGATGCACATGGATAAACTGTTCTCCGGCTTCATCCAAGATGACGACATGACCAAGTGCTCCAAGGTATGGCTCCGGGTTACTTTCTTTGGTGTCATAGCTGAAGACAGTCGGGACATGCGCTTTTAAAGAGTCAATCGACAGCTCGACGGTATGACCTTCGATCGTCTTCGTCAGACGCTCATCCACTTTAAGTGACGATTCGATAGAGGAAGAGGACTGATGATCAATCTGTAAGTGAACCGGCTTCACTTGATATGCCAGTCCCTTAGGCTGAATATCCACGAAGAGTTTATACGCCCCTGCCTCAAGTTGGACGGGTTGCTCGAATCGACCCTCACCCTTTTTAAACGGATGGAGGTGTCGGTACTCAGTTAGGTCTTCGTTCACGAGAATCAAATGGAATTCCTTTTCATGGCTGACTTCGAGTTCCGGGGCTTGCTGATGTTGATCCTTTAACTCGATACTGATTTTCCCGAATTCATATTTAGCTTCTACAGACACTTCATTTCCCGTCAAGTTCTTCATATGATGATGTCCATGGTCTTTCACGTTTAACACTCCTTTGTGTAGTCCTTGATCGCACCGTCACTCGACCTCCATTACTTGCAGCAAGAACAACCGATTTTAACGGTCGCCTCCGTTACCTCGTAGCCAGTCTCTTGAATTGCGGTTTCAATCTCAGAAAGTGTGAGTTGGCTTTCATCGAACGTCCACCTCTCCCGCCGAAAGATTGACCTTCACTGATTCAATACCCGCTAACTTTCCAACGTGTCCTTCAATCTTATTGATACAAGATCCACAAGACATGCCCGCTACCTGAAATGTTGATTTTTTCATTATATGTTCCTCCTGATTATTTAATTACCATACATGGGTAGGGTGTAAAAGTATCGATTTTTTTACACCCTCGCCACCTTATGTTCGTGTCCCTCATTGCGCGACACGCTTTCAACAGGTTCTGAGAGTGAGCTATCGTTGCTTATCGTAGCAATGTTAGAATCTCTTCTTTGTTGTTCTCGAAGCCAACAAAGTACTTCACTACTCTTCTTTTTCTGAGCATCCCTTTTTTGTAGAAGACAAACAGTGGTACGATTCGATTCCCTGATATCGCTACCATTTCTTGTTCAAGGTCAAGGTTCGCACCCACATCTTTGTTCACATAAGGGACTGTGGTTGTTTTTAAATATTTTTTGGCATCCTGACAATCTGAACACGTCGGACGCGTGTAAAGCTCGAGCTGTAGGGCTGTATCCATCCCACTCCCTCCTTTTATTTGATCATCGAAGGCTTGAATCGTTTTAAACGGAGTGCGTTCACCAGGACCGAGACTGAGCTTAAACTCATGGCCGCTCCGGCAAGTATCGGGTTCAACAAGGGCCCGCCGAGTAGATAAACAATCCCCATCGCAAACGGGATACCCATGACATTATAGGCAAATGCCCAAAACAGGTTCTGTTTGATGTTGCGGATGGTTGACTTGCTCAATTCGACAGCTGTAGGTACATCCATCAAATCGCTTCGCATCAAGACGATGTCTGCAGATTCGATCGCAACGTCAGTACCCGAACCGATCGCGATTCCGATGTCTGCTTGGGCCAAGGCTGGTGCGTCATTGATTCCATCACCGACCATTGCGACCTTCTTCCCTTCGGCCTGTAACTTCTTCACTTCGTTCGCTTTATCTTCAGGTAACACTTCACTCAGTACCCGATCGATCCCGACCTGTCTCGCAATCGCCATGGCCGTACCTTTGTTGTCTCCGGTGATCATGGCTACTTCGATACCCATTCGTTGAAGTTTCTGAATGGCTTTACGACTGTTTTCTTTGACGGTGTCTGCGACAGCGATGATCCCTGCGATTTGTTGGTCAATCGCGATATACATCGGCGTCTTGCCTTGGTGTGCGAGTTTGTCTGAAGCGCCTTCAAGGACATCCAGTGAGATGCCGCGGTCTTTCATCAATTTTCTGTTTCCGGCAAGCAAGACTTTTCCGTCGATCAGTACTTCGATCCCGTGCCCTGGGATGGCTTCAAAACGATCGATATCCATGACACGCATCATTCTGTCCTCTGCCGCTCTTACGATTGCTTCGCCCAATGGATGTTCAGACCCTTTTTCAGCGGAAGCGGTCAAGCGTAACAACTCATCTTCTTGATGTCCATTCACTGTCACGATATCTGTCACTTTCGGTTTTCCTTCAGTGATCGTCCCTGTCTTGTCGAACACGATCGTCTGGACTTTATGGGTCGTCTCCAAGGCGCCGCCACTCTTGATCAACACACCATTCTCAGCACCTTTGCCCGTACCCACCATGATTGCTGTTGGTGTGGCCAAACCTAGTGCACAAGGGCAGGCGATGACCAGTACTGAAATCGTGATCGTCAAGGCGAAGAGGCCGGTCTGACCGCCTAAATACCATGCAATTCCTGAAAGGATCGCGACGACGATGACAATCGGTACAAAGTATCCGGAGATGATATCGGCCAGTTTTGCGATAGGAGCTCGAGAGCCCTGTGCATCCTCGACCAATTTGATGATTTGAGATAGCGCTGTATCCTTACCGACTTTCGTGGCTCGGTATTGGATGATCCCGTTCTTGTTGATGCTGGCACCGATGACTTGAGCACCCACATTTTTTTCAACAGGGATACTTTCACCGGTCAGCATGGATTCGTCTACAGACGTATTACCTGATAGAACCACGCCATCCACCGGAATCTTCTCACCAGGCTTTACGATAATCGTGTCGCCGACGATGACTTCGTCGATTGATACTTCTAACTCTTGTCCGTTGCGGACGACCTTTGCCGTCTTAGGTGCCAGTCCCATCAATTTTTCAATCGCTTCGGATGTTTTACCCATCGACCGGACTTCAAGATATTTACCTAATGTGATCAGCGTGAGAATGACTGCGGCTGTCTCATAGTAGAGGCTATTCACGTATCCCTCATAACCTGAGAGGATAGCCATGGTGGCACCGACGCTATAGAAGAAGGCTGCGCTCGTCCCTAGGGCGACAAGTGAATCCATATTCGGATGCCCTCGGAACAATGTCTTAAATCCTACGGAGAAGAATTTCCATCCGAACAACATCACTGGGATGGTCATCATGAGCTGCAAGACAGCGAACAATTCTGGGTTCATCGTTGGATCCAATGCCATCGGTAGGGGTAGGCCGATTATATGCCCCATCGCCACATAGAGTAATGGAATCGTGAAAATCGCCGATCCTACAAATCGGTTCCACATCGATTGAATTTTTTTCAGTTTCTTTTCTTTCTCTGTATCTTGGCCATCCGTTGATTCTTGATCTTCTCTTGCCTCATATCCGACGTTTGCCACCACTCGGACCACATCTGATACAGTCACCAGCTGAGGATCATATCGAATGACTAATTTTTCTGTCGCCAGGTTCACATTCGACTCAGTCACACCCACCATTTTCCTCGTGGCCTTCTCAATCGTCTGCACACACGAGGCACAAGTCATCCCTGTGATGACAAATGATCTTTGCTCGGTCTCGGTTGAGGCCTTGTAGCCAGCCTTCTCGACGGTCGTCTGAATATCCAGCGGCGAGATTTTCGTCTCATCGTAATGAATGCTCAATTTCCCAGTCGCTAGGTTGACGTTGGAGGTCACTACGCCAGGCAATTTTTTTGTTGCTTTTTCAACTGTCTGAACGCAGGACGCACAGGTCATCCCTTCCACGGCAAATGTCTTACTCTCCATATCGTCTTACCTCCATTATTATTGGGCTGATTCGACTTCGTAACCGACCTCGCCCACAACTTCTTTAAATTCATTCACATCTAGTCGTGTTTCATCGTACTTCACTTTTGCGATGCCTTTCTTTAAGTTGACTTTCGCACTTTCAACCCCATTCAGACCTTCAAGTGCTGACTCGACTTTGTTGACACAATGAGCGCATGACATACCTTTAATCGTTAAAATCGTTTTTTTCATCTTGAGTCTCCTCCTATTCACTACATTCATGACATCATTTCAAACTCAATGTCTGGATCCACAAGAATGGTCCTGACATCTGCATTGACCCGGGGTACAGGTGCATGGAATGTCCTCCACCGCTTCACTTTCCTTCATCTCAAGGATTTTTTTGAGATTCTCGATATCCTGTACACTCAGTGTCGCCTGTGTGATCATCGTTCCGATTGTGTTCCCGACATCCCTGTCACAGATATGATCGAGTAGATCGTGTAACGTCTCTCTGATGACGTCACCTTCAACGACGTTCGCGGAGTAGATGAATTTCTTCCCCTCGGCCTCGGTTGAGAGCATCCCTTTTTTCACGAGCCTTCCAATGAATGTCTTCGTCGTCGCAGGCTTCCAGCTCATCTTCTTTTCCAATACCTCGATGATTTCTTTACTGGTCACGTGATTTTGGGCCCAAACGATACGCATGACTTCCCATTCTGAATCCGTGATTTGTTTTTCGACATGTTCAGCCATTTGTCTAACCTCCAAATTTTAAGTTTACAATCGTAAACATTTTGTTTGATTTAAGTTTACAATCGTAAACGTCGTCTGTCAACCATTATGTTTTTGGGTTCGCTATTCAGTCTTCATTGGCTATATTCTTGTCTAGAAAACGCATCTGGATATCCTTCAGCAACGCTTTCAAATAGTAGTGCGAGCTGACGGCATCCCGGGCACCAATCGGTGGTGAACTTTAAGACTACAGGCTGCGTAGAGTGATTAACCATTTGCAAATCAGATAATTGAAATTTCGAAAGCATTTTTTCTCCTCTCTTTTCGTTTACGTTTGTAATCGATTTAAATTTACAACTGTAAACGTTATTTGTCAATCTATATATTCGTGTCCATTTTGTATGTTTCTTTAAGCTTATTGTTTCTCTCAAAACACTAATTCGATTCGTATTTAGTTGGGTCGTATTTATTTTGAACTCATACAGCTTTAAATTGTTAACTACTGTCATCTCTTATATGATGTAATAAAACAAAGTAGGAATTGTCTTAAGCGTTTTGTTGCTTAGTCGCTAGGATTAAATAGATGATTCGACTACTAGCTTACTATTGAGACATTCTCATAAGTAAAAAGTGTAGGAAGGTATACATTTCGACGTCGAAATGTATACCTTCCTACACCACAAAGTGCCAGTTTATGAGTGATTTTTTTTATAACAACTTGTATTTAAATGATTTAAATATAGGAACTACATATGCTGTATACAAAATAATAACCAAATGAGGGATTAGAATTGGAATCAAACGAGACCAAGGTGACGTCATTCCGCGTGTCACAAGAAGTGAAAGAACATATTCAGCGTTTAATGGAGCAACGTCAAATATCAACCAACCAATTATTCGAGCAATTAATATCATTGGCCGATAAACAGTCACCGGACCCCTTAGTCGTCAAGGAGAACGAATCACTCGAAGCAGCACTGAATCAAGTGCTTGCCCTGTTCAATGAACGAGCCACTCGACTAGAAACGCAACAAAAAGAACATGAGCGAATCAACGCGCGATATAAAAATACCATTCATGACCTTGAACAAAGCGTAATTACAGAAGCTGAACGACTCCAAGAGGAGTATGAGCGAAAGGTGTCGTCACATGAAATTGCACTCACTCAGCTAGAAGATTAACGTAGCCAGCTCTATCGGCAAAATCAAAGTCTTATGGACGCTGTCGACGACTTAAAAGCTCGTACACGCCGTCTTGACCAGCTTGAAGAAGAGAACCAGAAGCTGCACTTAGAAGTCCAGCTCCTCCGTCGAGAGAAAGAGACATTCGAGAACCGGTTACAGGAACAGGTCGAGCTCGCGGTCCTGCGTGAGCGGAGCACCCAACAAAATAAACAATGATACGAAAAGGGTACTAGGTTGAGTCAACCAGTGACTGAATCTAGTACCCTTATGTTTATTACAAACAAAGTATTTAACGGTTTGAAGAAATCGTCTGATACATGTTCAATGACTTGACCAAAGATGCTTCATTCACACGTAGAATCATAACCTCATGAGAGTATAAAGAATGACTCCGCTTGGTCCAATTAAGATTTCACCTGCAATCCACGCACCTTGAATCGATTACGCTTTTCTTCTAATTTCACTTTCATATCTACCGAGAACGTATTTTCAGGAGTGTTGTAGGCACGCCGTGCTGCCATACTAAGCATTTTTGCCACATCCTCTGCCCGGTCGTCCTGTAAATCATGCAGTGAAGATCGAACATACTGGCGAGCCATTTCTCGGTCACGTAGCGATTCAGGGACCGATACATGACGACTTAATGCCAGGGCCAATTGAGCCGTCTCTAAGCGATAGCTTGTCCCGCCTGCCTGCATACGATTCAGTTCATCCGCTAGCTCGCTTTGCAGAAGTACATGATTACTGTCTGACATCGGTCACCCTCCTCTACTCTTCTTTTGATTTATTATATACCCTTTTCCTGAAAAATCCGACTCAAGTCATGCACGTTACAAAATGGATTGTCCCACGTCATGTTTGCTTTGTATTCCTCTACAAGGTCGAGAAGTTTATCTTTATCGCAAAGTGCCAATAGATTCGTTTTTTCGAGATCCTCTAGATCCTTTTGGCGAGAGGAGAAAATCTTGGTACATGCTAAAAGTTCAATGTCGGGGATATACACATCAATCGCCTCGAACAGCCCTTCAATCTTATGCCGGAATTCATTTTCCCTAAAGTCTTCACGGGGTGGGAACTGAATCACCCCTTCGACAATTTCAATTTCATATTCATGAAGCGCCTCTTTCAATTCAGGTGTCACGACGCCCTCCGTCACGCGAATATCAATATCTCGCGTCGGACGATACTGAACTGCCCCCCGTCAAGTAGACAGGGCAAATAATGAAAACCGAACTAGGCGGCTTGAGACCTGTATTCGACAGGGCTCAAGCCGTTTAGCCGTTTCTGGAAACGGTCATGGTTGTAGAACGATATGTAGGTCTCGATGGCCGATGTGAGTTCGCTATAGGCCTGAAACTCACGCAGGTAGTACATCTCGACTTTCAGGGTACCCCAAAAGCTCTCGATCGGGGCGTTGTCGATGCAACGTCCGACCCGGGACATGCTGTGGGTCAGTCCCGCGTCTTCCACCATGCGTTTGAACCCTCTCGAGGTATATTGGCGCTATGGATCATCGGACGCGCTCCTGTGCGAGCCCCGTGATGGCTGGCATCATCGTCTGGAAGACGAGAACGTTGTTGTTGGACTTTCCGATGCGATAGGCGACGATCGAGCCGTCGTACAGGTCGATGATTGCGCTCAGGTATGCCTTTTTCCCGGCACCATATTTAAACTCGGTGACGTCGGTGCACCATTTCTCGTCCGGTCGGGACGCGCTGAACTCTCGGTTCATCAGATTCTCGGCCACGTGCTGCGGCGTTGACTTCTTATGCTTCTTCCGCTTCCGGCGGATGACCGATTGGATCCCATGGATATGCATCAAGCGATAGACTCGCTTTTCATTGAACGGGGACAGTCCTTGTTGTCGGCGCAACCGGTTGATCGTCATCGTGATCCGACGGTACCCGTATGTGCCGTTCGCCTGGTCATAGAGTAGACGGATGTCCTCCAGAAGCTTCTCGTTCTCTTCTTGACGCACCGGTATGGTGCGATTCAACCATTTGTAATAGGCCGCACGTGAGATGCCAGCTGGGAAACCTGGGTCTATCAAGGATTGGCGGTTCTAATAGTGGGTTGCCCGTGTGCCTTAGTCACTTCGACGCCGATTTCGATTGTTTCCGCCATCGGTAATGCTGCCAAAAAAGGGGTCTTGATTAAAGGCGGCGTATACCTGGAAGAAATGGGCGCGCTGAAAGCTATTGCATTTGACAAAACCGGTACCCTGACCAAAGGTGTACCTGTCGTCACAGACTTTAAAATCACGAACAAGCAGGTAAACGAGAGAGAACTGCTTTCTATCGTGACGGCATTGGAATATCGTTCTCAGCATCCGTTGGCCTCTGCCATCATGAAAAAAGCGGACGAGGAAAACATACCTTACACCTCTATCAGAGTTGAGGACTTCTCTTCCATCACAGGAAAAGGCATTAAAGGAACGATAGACGGCACCACCTACTTTATCGGAAGCCCGCTTCTCTTTAACGAGCTAGGTGTTGAAAGTATTGATAATAATCTGGACCAAACCGTAACGGCTCTGCAACAGCAAGGTAAGACTTCGATGATTATCGGAACGAAACAAAGCATATTGGCGGTTATCGCCGTAGCCGACGAAGTCCGGGAATCCAGCAAAGAAATCATCCGGAAACTACATGATATGGGTATTAAAAAGACAATTATGCTGACGGGTGACAACAAAGGGACAGGCAAAGCTATCGGCCAGCAAGTTGGCGTCAACGAAATCCAGGCAGAATTGATGCCAGAGGATAAATTAAATGTCATTAAACGCTTGCGAGCTGAGTACGACAATGTCGCGATGGTCGGGGACGGCGTAAATGACGCTCCGGCACTCGCTGCCTCTACTGTTGGAATTGCCATGGGTGGTGCTGGAACGGATACCGCTTTGGAAACAGCAGATGTCGCCCTGATGGGCGACGATTTGAGCAAACTACCGTTTACGATAAAATTGAGCCGAAAATCCCTAAATATTATCAAAGTGAACATCGCGTTCGCTATCAGTATCAAAGCGATTGCATTACTCTTGGTCATCCCGGGCTGGCTCACCCTATGGATAGCTATTATGTCCGATATGGGGGCAACTCTTCTGGTAGCACTGAACAGTTTAAGACTGATGAATGTCAAAGAATAAAAAAACAAAAATATTCATTTTTATATCCTCGAATTTGTACTGGGTATGATAAAAATAAATGATCTCTGTTTTTTAAGACGGCTTTAAGATGACTTCGGTATTGTTCCCGAGTCATCTTTTTAGGTTTCATTATCAGCTTTTTTATCATCAGACAGTTTTAATCGAGGCCGAACCTTATTCATTGACCGGAATATTCTCCGAAGTATGGAAAGAAAATCCGGTCGATAGGTCTACTAAACTATGACAATTAAATCTAAATATTTGAACGTTCGTTTTGGAATCATTCATTCATTCGAATACATCCTATTTTAAGAGACGAAATTTCGATAGTGTTCAAAAAAAAAACGAATGAGGGGGTTTCTAAATATACCCTCATTCGATATTCAGTTTCCTTGCACGTAGAAAAGTATTTATTGGTATCAGACGGTATGAAGTATAGAATTTTTACTCATATGTCGAACCTCAGTGTGGATTTGGTGCAAGGATGACTTATTTCTTTAGTTGTGTTTTTTTGATTCTAACTCTATTGTAGAATGTTTAATATCTAGTTTTGAAGTCACTTCTTTGACTTTTTGTTTAACAATAGTTGAATCCTTTAGATTCATCTCTTCTACTATTAAGTGTAAATTCATGGCGTTATCTTCGCCATCAATTGACCAGACATATAGGTTTTGAACAGAAATCACTTCTTCAATACCTTCAATCTTTTGCTTCACCTCATCGATGTCAATACCATCAGGGACAGCACCTAAAAGTATTTTCATTGTTTTAACTAAATTACGAAACACATTCACTAATATAAACAACGCAATAGCAATTGATAGGATGGGGTCAAGTATATGTATATCCTTGAAGAGTAAAACTATCCCTACTACAAGAACGGCAATCCAACCTAAAACATCTTCTAAAAGGTGCCAAGATAGTACTCCCTCATTTACTGATTTTCCTTTGTGTAGACGGAATGCCGCAAAACCATTTAAAAGCACACCAAAAATTGCAAACCAAATCATTCCTTGTGCATTAGAATGCTCCGGTTCAAACAGTAGAGGAATTGCTTGAGTAAAAATATATACAGATCCAATTATTAATATTGTCGCATTTATTAATGCTCCTAAAAGGGAAAAACGATTATATCCAAAAGTGAAGTTATGATCGGGTTTTTTGTTCGAAAATTTTTGTAAGAACCAGGACAGGCCCAATGCAAGAGCATCACCTAAATCGTGAATGGCGTCCGACATGATTGCAACACTATTAATCAAAAATCCCCCGATAAATTCACCAATCGAGAAAACAAGATTAATTATAAATGCTAGTTTGATATTTTTTGATGCCTTATCAGTACTCGCCATTGTTCGATCTCTCCTCACTTGGTAGTCCATCCTTAAAAAGGTTAGTTGTTAGAATAATACTGGTCTCTAGCGTTCTGCAATATAATAAATTTCTTTGCCTATTGATTGTAAACAACGCATACTTGAGAACTTAAGCGCAGTTCTTAATATTTTAATAAACAATCGAAGGACGTAATTTTTGAAAGCGAAATTAAATACATGTATCTAATTTGTTAGAACCATTTAGGCACTAATTTTATATATAAGACTTCTCCGAACAATTCGGTAACGGTCTGTAAAATGATCACTACAGCTACTTGTGTTGATAGGGGCTCTGGTAATATAGATGCTAATGGAAGAACTACAAGTGAATTCCTTGTTCCCATACTAAATGTAATTGCTCTTCTTGAAGCAATATCTAGTTTGAACAACTTACCAAGGGACTTTGACACCCATGGTATGATAAGTAGAAATAAAATATAAACTGGTATTACATCTATTAATGTCCCGAGGTCACTATACACTTCCCTAATTTGAGAGGCAACTACCACAAAAAGTACAAAAGACATAAATGGAACGGGAATCCATGGCGGCATTTTCATGATACGATTACCTAAAGAACTCTTTTTAGAACACAATTGTGTCATTATCGCTAATAGAAGCGGTATAAAAATCAAAAATAGAAATGCATCTAGAAATGGACCCATCCTAACGATACTAATAGCCTTTTCTCCTAATAATACGAATAAATATATGGGTAAGAGTATCGTCTGTAAAATTAAAAGAATCGGTGTTACTTTTAACAATATTGATTCGTTTCCCTTTCCCATCTTTGTAAAAACAATCACATAGTCGATGCACGGTGTTAACAACACCAAATACACCCCCAGCATTAGTGATGAATCTTGAAGAAATATGATAACCAAAACCTAAACTATTAAAGGAACGGCAACAAAATTTCCTAATAAAAGAGCTACCACAAACCTCATGTTTGTAGCAGATCCATTCGATTTCAGAAACGGAATTTGAACGAACATCCCATACATCAAAACTCCTAAAAGGGGAGAAATAAAAATATCGAGATATACAGCTTCTGTATTCAATAGACCAAAGATTACTGCCAACATCAAAAAAATGATGTATATACTGACTTGGTGGGCTTCCACCTTCTCTAGCACTTGAATTCCGAATTTGCTTTCCTTCTCTATCAAAATCACCCCCAAAATTTTCAGGAAATTTCAGAATGAAATAGATAACTCCACGATTTTAATTGCCAGGGCAAGAGGTTTTATATTTTTTCTTCTAGTATTTTTATTTATCCAACAGTAAAAATACCGACTGAAAGTAAATATAATTAAGGCTCATTATTTACACTTCCGAATATAGTTAGTATCTTGAATATATATCAGTCAAAAAATAAAGTGATAACCATTAAAAAAATAATTATTTTAGCCTAAAGCCACATCTAAAATCATCATGATTGTAAAGCCAAACATTAAACAAACAGAAGCCAAGTCCTTGTTTCCATTTTCTTGAGATCCTGGGACTACCTCCTCCACTACAACAAAAATCATTGCTCCTGCAGCAAAGCTTAGCGCAAACGGAAGTAAAGGCTCCATTATGAGTACTGCTACTACTCCTACCAACGCCGCGAACGGTTCAACCATACCAGATAACTGGCCATAGAAAAAACTTTTACGACGAGATAATCCATCTCGTCTCAATGGCATTGACACAGCAGCACCCTCAGGGAAATTTTGTATGCCGATTCCGATTGCCAGCGCGATAGCTCCCGTGATTGATGATGAAGGGAATCCTGCTGCAACTGCTCCAAATGCAACGCCTATGGCAAGTCCCTCTGGAATATTATGCAATGTTATTGCTAACACCAGTAACGTGCTCCGCTTTCTCTTCTTAGGGTTTATACCCTCAGCCTCATCCATCGGTGAAGTGGGATGCAGATGTGGAATCACTTTATCAACACCTGATAAAAAGAATCCTCCAAGTAAGAAACCGATTGCAGCTGGTAACCACGCCGGAAGAGAATCTTGTTCCGCCATCTCAATTGCAGGTGAGAGTAATGACCAAAAACTAGCGGCAATCATTACTCCTCCAGCAAAACCGAGCATCCCATCCATTAGCTTTTGATTCATTGATTTTGTCATAAACACTAACGCGGCACCAAGCGCCGTCATCCCCCAAGTGAATAAAGTACCCAGCAATGCTTGAGTAAGGGGTTCTAACGAAGAAATATATTCAATCATCTATCAAAACTCCGTTGCCAAAAATCGAGTTTCTATACATGCTCAAAATTAAGTAACTATTATCCAAAATCAGCATTGCTGTCTCCTCCTCTTGATTGTCAATCCTACTCAACAGGTGATTTTTTTAATGTTGATGTACTACTTCCCCTACCTTCAGTTTGCAAAGCAATTCATCGCTGTGAGGATGAGAAAGAGTTTCGAATTGAATCGTAGAGTGTTGAACGTTCAGATGTGCTAAATCGTGTTCAATTTCTTGAAGTAGATTCTCACTGTCATAGATTTGTAAATTACCATCAACGACAACATGACATGAGAGTGCATTCATTCCACTTGTGATACTCCAAAGATGAAAGTCGTGTATACTCCGTACCCCCTCCTTGTTGTGAATGACTTGAAGAACCTTTTCGACATCAACGTTTTGTGGTGCACCTTCCATTAATACGTTCAATCCGGATTTCGTCACGAAATAACCACTTCGTAAAACAAGTCCCGCTACAATGATTCCTGCGAGCGGATCTGCCCAGTTCCATCCAAATGCCATGATAAGAAGCGCTGCCAGTATTGCACCGACTGAACCCAACGTATCGCTTACAACATGTAGATAAGCACCTCGCATATTCAAATTATGTTCTACGTCTGCACCTCTTAACATAATCCATCCAACAAGAAGGTTTATAGCAAGGCCAATACTGCTAACAATTAACATTCCTACGGATGCGACCTCAGGTGGTTGAATAAATCGATTGATGGCCTCATAAAAGATATATATGGAAATCAGTATGAGTGTGACCCCGTTTAAAACAGCTGCTAGAATCTCGAAGCGTCTATATCCGAACGTTTTACGATTGTTCGCTATTTGTTCACCTAATTTAAAGGCAAGTAATGCAATAGCGAGCGAAGCCGCATCACTAAGCATGTGACCTGCGTCCGCTAAAAGTGCTAAGCTATTTGTAAGGTACCCTCCAATCGCCTCTACAACCATGTATGCCGAAATAATAAAGAATGAAATGATCAAAATCTTTTTGTTAGAGGTATGAGAATGATCATGTGCATGATTATGTGCCATAAGATTAACTCTCCTTACTATATTTAGTGGTGTTTCGCATGCTCAATCGCCTGTCTTAGTAAGTTCATGACATGGTGATCATCTTCTGAATAAAATAGAGTAGTTCCTTCTCTTCTAAACTTGACAAGTCGAAGATTTTTTAAAAAACGTAGCTGATGAGACACGTTTGATTGACTTAAGTTAAGAAGATCAGCTATTCCGTTGACCGAATGTTCCTTTGTGCATAGCAGGGTTAATATTTTAATTCTTGTCGGGTCACTAAGTGCCTTGAACGTCTGAGATACAATAAATAGAGTCTCATCGTCAATCTGCGCCCCTATTTCTATTTCATTTTCTGTAGTATCTTCAATCGGTTCATCCATAAGTCAGTACCTCCGCTCATGATAACTATACATGTTCATATGTTCATATATAACTTATTAGACTTTTGCTGTGCCGTCAACACTTAATTTAAAAAACATTTATTCTATCAGCTCTACATACTTGAAGATTTGAGATACTTTCTCTGGTTTTGCGATTATTTCTTATTTTTAGCCATACAAAAACTACCTATTAGAGAGCTAGTTAGATCTCATACTCGATAGGTAGTCACGCTTTTTCAAAAAATCAATATAGTACACTAACGTTTTAAGAAAACGTCAATTGAATTATTTACTGGGTATTGTCTAATCTATTTTCCAACTTCAAAAAGCTTTTCATGTTTTTCTAAATCAAAGCTGTTTTTTAGTAAGCATACCAATTTGATACAATTAGTTCTTCATTTTTCAAATCCAAATCAAAAACTACTGTTTGGTACTGATTCGTCCAAGAATGACTGTAATCAGAAAAAAGGCGGTCAACGCTAAAAACGGAATTGTGATAAAACCCATCCAGTCAATGTACTGTGCATTACAGGAAACTCCTTGTTCACATGGTCTGACTTCCGAAAAGCCGGGCACCTTTTGTACAAGATAGTGGTAAAAAGAGATACAGAATCCGATTATTGATAAAGGGAGAACATAAAATTTGATTGAGCTATCTTCTCTGAAAACTGCAATTGCAAGAATCAAAGCTATTGGGTACATAAAGATACGTTGAATCCAACAGAGTTCACAAGGTATAAAACCACGAATTTCGCTAAAATATAGACTTCCAAGTACTGCAGTAATTGAAACAACCCAGGCGAGGTACAGTCCATATCGGTTTATTACTGAAGCGCTCATTGGGTTAGCTCCTTTTCAATTTGTTTTTTTATAGAGGTATAGTCGAATGGATTTTCAAGGATGACCCCATTAACTGCAATCGTCGGGGTCAGTGTAACATTGTATTTTTCTACGAGCGCCGCATCCATTTTAACTGATTCTAATCTAGAAGAACGACTTGATAGGTCTTCTCTAAATTTATTTAAATCTAGAGAAGGGACAGTCTTCGTCGCAATCTCTTCCATTTTCTCCACCGTAACCCATGGATTATCGTGTATTTGCACGTCAGGTTGAGCTTCATAAATAGCTTTGTGAAATTGCCAAAATGATTCTGGGTGATTTTTGTAAACAGATTCTGATGCAAGGGCAGCTAAAGTGGACTCATCTCCGTGAAACAAAACATTAATGTAACTAAAGGAAGCTTTCCCACTTTCAATGTAATCTTTTACAAGTTGAGGATAGATTGTTTCACCCCACTCTTTACACGAAGGGCATTTATAGTCTCCGAATTCTACAATTGATATCGGCGCTTCCTTTTTACCTATTGTAGGTTGATTATTAACTGATATCTTTTCATCTTGAACAATTTTAGTCTTTGATTTTTCGGAACTTTGATCATTTAAAAATAAAAAAGCTAAGACTGCAATTACTAATACGGATGTAAAAATAGTCAATAGTTGATTAGTTTTCAAAACAATTCACCTCTTTTATAAATTCGTTATTTCTTTTATCAGAATTATAGCTAAAAATACTAGAGGATCCTTAGTTTTTCAACATTGAATCCATGGACTTCTAAAAACGAAATCTATGAGTCAAACAAGTTACATTCTAACACATTCATGCAACTAAACTTTTATGCAGATGAAAGGAGGGCCAATTTATTTCTTAAAATACGTCTATTCCCCTTAATAATAGTGCATTTTAAAACAGGGCAAGAAAACTTTTAACTGTAGATAGACGAAAGCCAATAATCGTTGCATAGAATGACTAATATTTAAAGGATAAGTACCATACAGATAGTAAAAAACCATTCATGGGTCTTTACAACCAAAAAAACTACATATGAGGAGTCTATTATGAAGTCTAAACATAAATTTCGAATAAGCTTAGTAATTTCCTTGGCTTTATTAACTTCTTTTTTCTATCCCTTTAAGCTTTTAACTAGTGTTAACGTCCTAAACGTCGTACATGCAGAGGAATCTCTATTCATAACAACTGAAAATTTGAATTTGCGTTCCTCGTTCTCTTCAAAAAGCAAAGTCCTTTTGACGATTCCAAAAGGAAAAACCATTAAGAAGATAGGTGTATATGGAGAAGATAAATCCTGGTTTAAAGTTTCATTTAATTCAAAAATCGGTTATGTCTCAACGAAGTACGTGACGCCAAAACCTATACCTAAAAATTCAGTCAGTTCAATAAACACAATATATAAAACTAAAACTTCACTAAATCTGCGTAAGGGCCCATCTGTCAAATCACCCGTTTTAATGACTATCCCAAAGTCCAGCCCACTAATGTACCATGCTGCCTCAGGCCCTTGGTATAAAGTATCATACAATGGGACTCAAGGCTATGTGGCAAGTCAGTATGTAACCATATCGCCCTCGGCTATGAAGTCACGAAGTAAGCAAACGACCGAGATTCGCTCAAGCATGTCTTTAGTGAACTCAAAGGTCCTTATTACGATTCCAGCATCTACTGAAGTGACTGTACTAGGAAAATCGGGCACAACGGGTTCTTGGTTAAAAGTTATGTATAACGGTATTACAGGATTCACACCTGCTCGACATTATATAGTGCAAGTGGCACCGGGGGATTCTTTATCCACTTATCCAACATATATTACTATCGAAAATCTTAATTTACGTAACCAAGCGAGTCGTTACGGATCTATTTTGACAACAATTCCCTCAGGCACTTCGATTTCTGTCATATCGAAAAGCGCCAGTTGGTACAAGGTGCGATATAACAATCAAGTCGGTTACGTATCATCTGGTTTTGTGCAACCATTTACCGGAAAAACTCCTATAAAATCACCGGTGATTCCAGCTAACAAACACGTGATTTTAATTGACGCTGGACACGGTGGGGGAGATGCTGGTGCAGTGACTTCAAACGGTACAGTTCAAGAAAAAGTACTCACCCTAAACATTGCTAATCGTGTGGCCGACGAACTAAAGAAAAACTATGAGCTTTATGAAGTGAAACTAACGCGCTCAAATGATAGATACTTGTCACTTGTTGAGCGGACCAATCTATCAGAAAGGCTTGATGCTGACGCTTTCATAAGCGTCCACATTAATTCTTCACCTTCTTTCGCTACAGGTCATGAAGCACTCGTCCCTACTTCTAGCGCGTACACCACAAATCCATATGCGAACGCTAGCCGCAGATTAGGTGAAGTAATTAATCAAGAAATCGCCATGAACGTTCCAGATTTTAAAAATCGAGGCGTTAAGCGACAAGATGTCTATGTGGTAGGAAGAAACACGGTACCTTCTACTCTCATCGAATATGGCTTTATTGCTAACTCAGTAGATCGCTCCTATATGTCGGGAAGTAACATGATCAAAGCAACCGCCAAAGGAATTGATAAATTTATGAAGAGTTACTACTAAATAAACACCAAACAAATACTAACAAACGATTTGACCACTGAATTTGAGACAAAATGTCCTAAATTCAGTGGTCATCATTCATTTCCTCATCAAAATGGCATTATAAGTATTTCTCTTGATATACTCGAATGACAATAAACTCAAAAGAACAACTGACATAGAAATGAAAAGAAATAGAAATATAGATGGTGAAGTAATATTGATACAATGATTCCGGTTCGAGTTTTAATCATGATACGAATACTTTTATCCAGCAACGCATTTTTTATAATAGAGATAAGTTACGGAGGCAACAACATTGTTTACCATGAAAAAAATTATAGCTTCAACTTTACTTGGTGTTATGTTAGTTCAAAGCGCATCCCCTTCTTACGCTTTAAACTTGACTGAAAAACAAAAAAATATCCAGCAGAAGCAAGCGCAAAATTCTACAGAGCAACGTAAAGCTAATACGTCAATTCAGCAGCGTGAACAAGATATCACACTCGAAGAACAGAAACTGAATGACTTGGAATCCGAGTTACAGGATATTATCAATGAGGTCACCCAGAAGAAGGCTGAAATTCGGACAACCCAAAAGAAAATTGCTCAGATTCAAACTCAAATTAAAGAATTCCAGAAAAAAATGAGCTCTCAAAAGACATTGATGGAAGAACGCATGGTCACGATGCAAAAAAACGGTGGTTCTTCTATAAACTGGGCTGAATTTATTTTTGGTTCAAAAGACTTTGGTGATCTGGTTTCACGCATGATCACCGCAGGGACGATTCAAGAAAATGATCAAGAACTTTTCAAAGAATATCAATCAACAAAAAATAAGCTTCAAATTGCTAAAGCTGAATTGGACACTGAAAAAGATAAGCTTATTAGTCAAAAAGAAGAGCTAGAGAATAGTCAGAAAAAATTGAACGGCAAAATTAAAGTGCGGGCTGCTCAAATAAAAAAATTAGAGGCCGAAAAAATCCAGTTCACATCTAAATTGGTAAGCTTGCAACAAATGGAATCGACGCTTCAAGAACAAGAAAAATCAATTCAAGCAGAGATTGAAGCCCAAAGGCTTGAAGAACAAGCTAAAATTCGTACCAAAGAGGCTGCGCGTAAAGCTGCAGAAGCAAAAAGTGCCGAAAAAAATGAAATCAGCGAGAATAAAGCCTCTCTCGAAAAATCACCAAACTCTGAGAAAGTGGTAAACACTTCAAAGACTACGGATTCACTCGCTTCTCCAACAAGTGGCGGAGTTTTTCAACGTCCAACCTCAGGTATCGTAACCCAAGGATGGGGTCCAGCAGGCGGGGCCAATGGCTACAGCTTCCATAATGCACTAGATACAGCTGGACCAGTAGGAACTCCTATTATGGCTGCTCAAACAGGAACTGTAACTCGAGCAGGCTGGGGTGGACCTTATGGAAATCATGTCATCATTACGCATGTCATAGGCGGTCAAGTTTGGACTACCCTTTATGCTCACATGAGCTCATTGTCCGTTTCCGCCGGACAACGTGTGACCCGAGGACAGAACATCGGTGCGATGGGGAGTACCGGAAATTCGACCGGTTCTCATTTACACTTTGAAGTCCATCGAGGAAACTATTCGTACTCAGCTACAAGTGCAGGGAATACAGTCAACCCATCCCAATTTTTCTGAATTTCAGAGGCGAAATTGTTTAACACTATATAATTACTTCAGTAAATCACTTAATATTTAGACCACAGAATATTAGATGCCCCGTAAAAGTTGGACCTGATAATCTAATTTTTATGGGGCGATTTTTATGTCCGAAAGCTTTTAAAGTCTCGGTGACCAAACGCTAACTGACTCGCAAGAAAAACTTCAGAAAGTTAGGATGAGCTTTCGTTCGTGCCCCCACCCCCCTACGAGTGCCTGGGGAATACAATCTCAGGTGCGACATACACATTCACTATGTAGATATTAAAAACGATATGGATGGGTAGACAATCTTTAATCGATTCAATCTTGAAGTACAGACTCTTCTCTCCTTTGATGACCTTCAACTGGCAATATACGTCGAGACGAACCTTAGGTTACTAAGGCCGTGTCTAACGGTCGATGATAAATTTACGGATATGAAGGTCCAAATTCAAACCTAGGTTGTCGAAGTCACCAGATGATCTATTTCATGATCCAACTTTTTGGATTAAGTTCAATTAATATCTTTTGAACTTAATATATAAAATTGAACTTAATATATAAAATGTACATTTCTTTATTTTTTATATAGAAAAGTAAACCAATCGAGCATACGACGCTCTATAAAGTCTTGAACCTTAAAAGTGACATGGGGTCTATGCTCGATAGCTAATAAGATTGCATGATCAGGTCACTTTTAATGTAATAATCAATACATCACATTTTCGTGTATGTTAATATTAAATCGTTTAAAGGAGAGAAAAAAGATGGCAAGGTTTTTTTCACTGTTGATTGTTTTGTTAGTATTATCTGGTTGTGGAAGTACAGTAAGCAATAATGGACCTGAAGTGATTCCAGAATTAATTGATGTACAATTTAAAACAGATCCTGAAATAGTAAAAGCAAACGAAGTTATTGAACTTATAGCAACTGTTTCTCAAGGAAACGAGAAAGTAGACGATGCGGATAAAGTTGAATTCGAGATATGGAAAGAAGGCCAAGAGGAAAGCCAACACGAAAAAATTGAAGCCAATTATCAACAAGACGGACTGTATGTAATTTCTTATATTTTTGAAGAGCCCGGTAAATACTTTATATATTCACATACGACAGCAAGAAGCTATCATTCTATGCCCAAAAACGAAATATTAGTAAAATAATAAATTTTAATTATTACAATTAATAATATAGACGAGCTAATCCATGATGAAAAAACTCGTTTTTATTGAATCGCGCGACAACATCAACCTTGTGATATATGCTCGAAAAATACCAATTTTATGATATATCCTTTCCGCTCCAATGTCTGATACGTCCATTCCGTCGCTCCACCTTGGAAACTACCATCAGTTGTATGCTTATATGTAGGAATATAAACGCGAGTCAAATAGAGTCACATTGCTCAAACGCATCCTCAAAAACTCGAAGGATGCGTTTTTTGTCCTGCTGAGTATTGCGGATACAGAGAGCCACTAGTGCGGACGACTGAGCGAGTCAATATGAAGAAAAAGGCCATCGACTCATCGATGGCCAAGATCTTAGCTTATCCCTAGCCCGTGGTGTTCCCTCATTGAGGTTTCGCCATCGACCAGGATTTTATAGGAGTCGTGTACGATCCTGTCGAGAATTGCGTCCGCGATTTGGGCCTGTCCTAGATTCGAATGCCACTCCGCGTGGCGTTAGACGCGCCCACGCTCTTGCTTTTGACGTTGCCCTTACGCTCCGTGCCTCCCGTTAGAAAGGGCCAGGAACATAGAGATGCGGCGGTGAGCCAGCAGCTCTTGTTATCGGGCCGTCAGGGGGGCAGCGGTGCGATGAGCGACTTCGCCTCCTGGCGTTAGACGCTCACGCATGAGCCCGGATCACCATTCCTTCTCCCATGCCCCGTCTTCAGACACGCCCCAATCCTCGAACCGATACTTGATGAGCCAATGGACATGCATCACTTCATATTCGAATACACCCTTGGATAGCTCTGAGACGACGAAGCTGACTTCTCCATCCGCCACCACCCATGTCCCGTATAGATACACTTTCTTGATCGGACGCTCTTCTGCATCCAGATAGATCAGCACCCGGAAGTAAGGCGAGTTCCGTCCGTCATCGAACCGGACGACCTTCTCGACGCAATGTTCCCTGTCGACGACACGCATCCATTCGGGATGTTCCATCAGTTCCGAGAACACCGTCCGGACGAACGGATCCAATCCAGCGAACGCATAGTCATCAAGCAGCCCCTCATCCATCACGTCTCCCCCCTTCCGCTTCGCTATAGAACGATTCCCCGTCCAGAGCCAGTTCAGTCCTTGTTCATGAAACTACAGAAATGACGACTTTAAAAAATGTATACATGTATACGCGTATACAAATCTACATGTATACATGTATACAAATATTTTTGTTCTTATGTACGACGATTCCGTCGAATCATATTGGTATTGAAAAAGACGGTGAGGTGGGTCAAGCGTTCTCCTTCCTTCACATCACAAAGAAGATCCATGCTCACAAGTTTTAAGTCGTCAAAATCTTCTTGGAGCCGGTCAGGAAGGCGTCGAAGTGTGTAATGCAAAATAGGAGTGCAGAAGTGTGCAACGGAAACGTACACAACTCTGCACTCCTATTTTAGAAAAGAAAAAGGACTTG